>NZ_JABUZE010000169.1:0-19854 GCF_014897805.1 Halomonas sp. 3F2F | reverse complement strand
GGATCGCTCAGGTTGTAAAACAATTGCATGCAATGGACGCGGAGCATGGCAGACAGTTGATACGGAGGCCGCCCGCTCTCGCCCTTGGGGTAATAACGGGCTACCTTCTTCTCCAACTGCGTCCAGGGGATCAGCTTGTCCATCCGCTCCAGAAAGAGTTCGCGGCGAGTCTTTCTCTTCTTGTTCTGGTACTCGGCTTCGGAGAAGGTGATTTGATCCATGGCAGCACTGAATCCTATGCAGTTGACGATAGCCGTATTATCACTGATGGCAGTGACTTTTTCAGAGCTTCCTTAGTATTTTCCTCATACTCATCGAAATTAGACCAATTAAAAAGAATCGCAACAAAAGAATGCCATCCAATAGCTCTTAGCTACTAACTCTTCACCCCATCAATCACACGATTTCTTCAACAACAGGCTCACCGAAAGGAGTCACAGCCAAAAAAGGACTACACGAAAAAGGTATATAAAACAAAACCAATTTCTTATAGAGATAACCTGAATTCAATCAACATAAGGCAAATCTAATGCATTCAAAACACTTGATCATTCACCCTGAACAGTCTGCACTACTATCCGAACCTCCAAACGTTAGTTCGGCTAAGTGTTTAGCTTAGATACTGATGTTGTGTAACTCGGTATCAAAATGTTACAAACTTTATTCCCTTAAAGAAAGATATCTCCCCTTCAGAAAAGCTTTCTAATTCGATGAAGTTCAAAGGTTTTAGAGAATCAACATTGATCAAAGAGAGGAAATGCACGCCCGCCGGTTGGGCTTAATCGCAATTCGGTAACGTAGATGGGGGAAAAAGCAGCACAGTAATGGGGCCAAACCACAGGGCATTGCTGAAAACACAATTCCTGAAACACAAAAGGGCCTCGAAGACGTTGATATCTACAGAGACCCTGAGCGAGTTGACGATAGCCGTATTATCACTGATGGCAGTGACTTTTTCAGAGCTTCCCTAGAGAAACGCTTTATGAAAAAATTACCCCTTATCGCATCTACTCTTATTATCCTGCTAGCGAGCGGGTGCCAATCACACTCAGCGCCTCATCAAGCAGTCAAGCCTGACGAAACGCTAACCAATACGTACTGGAAACTGGTCACGCTTGAAGGGCAACCCATCATCACCGCTGAAAACTTTCGCGAGCCTCATCTTGTGCTCCATGAAGAAAATACACGGCTAGCTGGCTCAACTGGCTGCAATAACTTGATTGGCAGTTACCGTGTTGATGGTAAGCAAATAGCATTTGAACAAGTTGGCACCACGATGATGGCCTGCCCCGACACGCAAATGCGTAACGAGCAGGCAATGCTAAGCACACTTAATAACGTAGACACTTGGCAAGTAGACGGTGGTTCCTTGTCACTTAAAAATGCCAATGGCAAACCAGTGGCAGTATTTGAGGCCGTGCATCTTTATTAGCCATCGGTTTGCAGGTAAGCTCACTTAATGAAAGCGCCCTCTTGTCGCTGCTGCTCTCTACGTACAAGTATGTCGACAAACGCACGCACTTTCGCAGGACGAAAACGTGCTAATGGGAAAACGACATGTATGCCGCCGGAGGGCAAACTCCACTGGGGCAAAATATGTATAAGGCGCCCGGCGGCTATATCGCCTGCTATGACATAATCCGGCAATACCGAGATTCCCGCACCAGCGTACAACGCTTCACGTACCGCGAGTGTCGCATCAAGAAAGATTGAGGCGCGCACGTGGATGGTTCTGCGTTCACCCTTACTGAGTGAAAACTCCCACTGCAATGGATGGGGCAGCGCTTTATTAGCAATGAACGGGAACTTCAATAACTCTTCCGGCTGAGAGAGCTGCGCCACCTCTTTTTCAAGGCTTGGCGATGCAACGAGCAATTGCCGAAAAGAGCCTATTTTCCTTGCTTGCACGCTTGCCTCTGTTAGCCAACCAACACGGATAGCCAGTTCGATATCCTCAGCCATCAGATCGACTTTTTGATCCCGCAGCGTAGCATCGACCCGGCAATCGGGATATTGCTGGGTATATGCAGCAATCGCAGGCACCACAAAGGTGACACCGTAATCGAAAGGGGCCGTCAATCGTAATGTGCCTGTCGGCTCCTGGGCTATTTCGCCTAACTCATCAAAAGCATCTTCAGCTTCACGGAGAATCAAGGCACAGCGTTGGTAAAACACTTTTCCAGCGGAGGTAACTTGTACCGATCGCGTCGTACGCGTGAGGAGAGAGGTTCTAAACTCTTGCTCAAGGCGTGCCACCTGCTGGCTAACCACCGCCTTGGTGATACCCAGACGCTCTGCGGCGGCCGTAAAAGACCCCGTTTCAACCACTGCCGCAAAGTAAGTTAAGCGCCGCAAGTTATTAAATCTGCCTAGCTTACTTCCACTTCGACTGTATGCTTTTTCCATACACATAATATGCTTCGTATGTATTTATCCGTCAATACAATCTCTTTAGCATGCGAGTCCATCATGTATAGAGAGACTCGACGATGAATAACACTTTGTATTACCTGTTCGACCCTTTGTGTGGCTGGTGCTATGGCGCAACATCATCTGTTTCAGACGTGATCGCGGCAGACGATATAAACGTGGTTCTGTTACCCAGCGGCCTTTTCTCAGGCCGTGGCGGAAGGCAAATGGATCATGAATTCGCGGCCTATGCCTGGAGTAACGATCAGCGGATTGAGCGCCTAACGGGGCAACTATTCACTCAACTATATCGCGATCACGTGTTAAGCGATCATCATCAGCGGTTTGATAGTAGTGCCGCTACGCTAGCGCTAACGGCAGTATCGCTTACCGCACCCGCCGATGAGTTCGAGGCTTTAAAAGCAATCCAATACGCACGCTACGTACAGGGTCGTGATGTGACATCTCAAGTCACGTTGGTTGAGATTCTACAAAGACTTGAGCTGACACAAGCGGCTGAGTTAATGACAGGTGCCAGTGAAACACTTATCCATTCCAATCGTTCTCGCATTTCACAGGCTCAAACGCTAATGCAGAAGCTTAACGTTCGAGGAGTGCCCACGTTCATCGCTCAGTCGAGTGGAAACCTAAAGGTTCTTTCCACGAATGAGTTGTATGCCAACCCCAGTGCGCTAGCCCAACAGATGCGCGCGCTATAACGCGCCAACTTAATCAATTGACCCTCTAAACAAAATTGCAGAAGAAAGAAAAAATGGCTACTCGGCGTATGTTTTTAAAGTCATTAACTGCCTTAGGATTATCCATGGCTATAAGTACTGGCAACCTAAGTGGCATAAAAAAGAGCCTCGCGTCTGATGATCAATTAAGTTGGCAGCATTTTCCTGCGGGAGAAAATGGCTTTTTCCGAGCGCCCGTATTGGTGACGGGAGCGACAGAGGCAGTATTAATTGATAGCAGCTTTACCTTATCTGATGGACGTGCAATTGCCGAGGCAATCCAACAGAGCGGTAAGCAGCTAACTACCGTCTATATTAGCCAAAGCGATCCTGATTACTATTTTGGCCTTGGCGCGATACAAGCAGCATTTCTCGATGCTCGCGTTATCGCCGCCCCCGCCACAATTGATGCTATCAAGGGAAATGTAGAGAAAAAAATCTCCACATGGTCACCCCAGCTCCAAGAAAACGGACCACAATCACTTGATGAAATCGTTATGCCCGAGGCGTTTGATGGCCAAGCATTGCAAGTCGATGGTCAAGACATTCAGATTGTTAATGTAGAGGGCCTGCCCAATCGTCGCTACCTCTGGGCTCCCTCCCTGGATGCTGTTTTTGGAGGTGTGCTGGTATTCTCAGACCTACACGTGTGGACAGCAGACACCCCTACTGCTGAACAGCGAGCGGCTTGGGTACAAGCGCTTGATGAAATGGCAGCACGCTCTCCTAGGGTCGTTATACCCGGTCACATGCAACCTGACGCAGCTATTGATGCTTCCGCGATTCAATATACACGTGACTACCTATTAGCATTTGAAGAAGAGCTCGCCAAAGCGAATAACAGCGATGAACTCATTGAAGCAATGACCCGTCGCTACCCAAATGCAAAGCTAAGCGTTGCACTACAGATTGGCGCTAAAGTAGCTATGGGGGAAATGAACTGGGGATAGTCATTTTTCTCTATAGTAGAGGTGGACGATGACTATCTTTCTGCAATGGCAGCTTGGTCACCCAACTTGCAAGGTTCAGTTGTGAAGGTGCCCACGCTGTAGACACTTTATAGACACATACGAAAAAGCCGCCCTTTCGGACGGCTTAATCTAATTCTCTAACGCTCTGATTTTAACCACTTTTCAGTGGTGCCGACACCAGGAGTCGAACCCGGGACCTACTGATTACAAGTCAGTTGCTCTACCAACTGAGCTATGTCGGCTCTTCGCGCTTTCTTGAGAATATGATTGCTTCACTGTTAAGCTTTGCAATCAACAAGAAATCTTGTTGGCAATGGCTGGGGTACCAGGATTCGAACCTGGGAATGCCGATACCAAAAACCGGTGCCTTACCACTTGGCGATACCCCAACGTTTGGTGGCCAGAGACGGAATCGAACCGCCGACACGGGGATTTTCAATCCCCTGCTCTACCAACTGAGCTATCTGGCCGCTGCCAACGGTGCGTATTAAACTAAAAACTCAGCTTTTCGTCAACACTTTCGTGAAACTTTCTTTCTAGTCACGTGCTTAGGGCACTTCTTTGCAGGGCTCAAAACGTGCAAAAGCCGCGCCATCCGTGGGCTGCACCGAGTTTCACTCCTTACAGCCTTGCTTCCTGAACGCTTAAGCCTGGGTAGGCGGCACGTAACCTTCCGCTTGATCCGTTGCTTCGTTATTTAGAAAACGCTGCATTTGATCCATCAAATAGGCGCGCGCCTCGGGCTCTAACATGTTGAGGTGCTTTTCATTAATCAAGCGCGTTTGCAACGACTGCCACTCTTCCCAGGCCTGCTTAGACACCGTGGCTTGAATCTCTTGGCCCTGCTTACCTGGCAGTGGTGGAAATGGCAGAGCGGGTAGCTCTTGTTGGTACTTGCGGCAAAAAACGGTGGTGCTCATGGTGTACTCCTTTTTGAATAACGCTGCGAATATAAAAGTAATAACGCGAGTGAGGTTAGCGCGACGGCCCCGGCGTTGGATCTAGGGAAAAAGGCGCCAGCTGGCTCAGCAGCGATTTAACCGGCGCAGCCAAGCCAAGCGAGGGCGGTGCGTCAACGTCATACCACACGCCATCTTCTCTTACGCCGTTCAGCCTATCGCAACTGACGGGCTGAGGCGTAATCAATAGCCGAAAATGGCTAAACGTATGAGTAAAGCTGGGCAGTGGCGCATGGCGCTCGGGGGACGTCACATGATCAGCCAGCCAATCGTCCAGTTCACTATGTTGCTCAAATTGAGGCAGGCTCCATAGGCCTCCCCACAGGCCGCTGGGTGGCCGTTGCTCTAACCACACCCGCCCTTGCCTGTCTCGTAGCATCAGCATAATGGTTTCACGCGTCGGCAAGGCTTTTTTAGGCTTGGATTCGGGAAAGCGTTGCGGCTCACCTTGGGCATAGGCACGGCATACGTCGTTAAACGGACAGATCAGGCAATCAGGTTTGCTGCGTTTACATAGCGTGGCGCCGAAATCCATGATGGCTTGGGTATAGTCGGCAAGACGGGTATTGGGCGTGAAATACTCAGCCAACGCCCATAGTGAGCGCTCTACTGCTGGTTTGCCTGGCCAGCCAGTAATGGCATGCAAGCGAGTCAGCGATCGTTTTACATTGCCATCTAAAATCGCGGCCTGCTGACCAGAGCTTTGCGCGATGATCGCGCCAGCAGTGGAGCGGCCGATACCTGGCAGCGCCATTAACGCTTCGACACTGTCCGTTGGCAGCTCTCCCCCATGGGACGCTAACGCCACTTGGGCCGCTTTATGCAAATTACGGGCACGGGCGTAGTAACCCAGCCCGGTCCAGAGATGCAGCACGTCGTCCTGAGGTGCGTTGGCCAGTGCTTCTAACGTGGGAAAGCGCGTCATAAAGCGTTTGAAGTAGGGAATAACCGTCGCGACTTGGGTTTGCTGGAGCATAATTTCAGATACCCATACCCGGTAGGCACTTCGGGGCGACTGCCAAGGCAGGTCATGCCGGCCATACTGATCGAACCAGGTAAGCAAGCGGCGTTGAAACTCTTCCGCCGCGAGGCACGGTGTAAACATGTCGGCCATAGGATTTCCTTAAACAGTAAAACGGCACCCTGCAATTAGCCGTCAGTTGGCCTTGCTATTATGTGGCTAACTAACACGCAAAAAAGCGCCGGCGGTAAGGCCGGCGCACACTGATTGTATCGCTTCAAAACGTGCATGAATGCTCAGTTAAATAGACGACGAATCCCCTCACGAAGTTCCTGACCAGCGCCTTCTCCTAGGCGTTCGTCAATTTGATCAAGCGAATCGCCCAGCCGCTCCTCAAGCTCTTCTTCAAGACGGCCGCCTGCTTCATTACGTAGTAGGTCTATCACCGCTGCTTGGAAAGCCGAACGATCAAATCGGCACCACTGGGTTTTATCGTCGCCCACATGGCCTTCACAACGAACTGGAAGAGGCAACTGCTCTAAACGCGAGTTCACGTTACAGGCGGCATCGGCTGTGTCGACCAACCTAGCATTTGCCTCAGTCGTAAAATTCAGCGTATTGAGACTGAATTCGCCTTCACCCTGTACATCAATACCAGGAAGGGTGATAAGCAAATCGTCGCTATTTACTACACCATTACGCACTTGGAAGGTCGCATCAAACCGTTCAAAACGCGTATCAGGTTCCCATTCGCGCTGGGTGCTTTCGCCCTCTAGCTGCGCCACTATCTCGCACATTTGCTGAGAGATATTCGTTTGCAGAATCGCTCCGTCGCTTAGCTGCGCAGTTAGCTCGCCGTTAAGATTATTGATGAGCACGTCACGGCGATTGCCTTGAGTCGTCAGTGCACCTTCCAAGTTAAAGCGGCCTCGTAACGGTGATGCCTCTTCACTAAAGGTTTCAATGAGCGGTGCGACCTGAACATCACTGACACTTGGAGAAATCTGCCATTCCAGTATGTTCGCTGTCGCATCTAGACGGCCAGTCGAATTAAGCTCGCCCTCATAAAAACGTGACTCAAAGGCTGTCAGTTGGTGCACTCCATTCTCGCCGCGCAAGCTTAGCGAAGTGTCATCGAACGTTAGTCCCGCCAGCACAAGCTGGTCGACGCTTAAGCCCCCCTCTAGCGATAGCGTGCTCAGCCATTCCTGAGGCAATAGTGCCCCATCGGTTTGGGCAAAGGCTTTGCGCAGTATACCTCGGCTAGCTTGTTGAGCGGTTTCCGGACCAGGCAGATAATGATCAATATTCAGTTGGTCACCTTCCAGATTAAAGGCGAGCCGAGTACCGTCCAGCGCGGCGGAAATATTACCTGTAAAGGTACTGTCGTCCACTACTAAGGAAAGACGCGGCAATGCAATACTCGTCATATCGCCTTCAATTGGGCTAGTCATCGCCACATCTCTCAGGGCACTTTCATTGGCCGTCTTGAGAGTAATGCCTGCGCGAGATAACCAAGGCCGCAATGTAAAAGGCGCTGCGGTGAGTTGGCCACTGTATTGAGGAGAGTCTAAAAACTTTTCGACATTGAGATGACCACTGACTCTCAGCCCATCCGGCCCGGTTAACTGAGCATCTTTAAACTGAGCAGTTTGCGCCGCCCAGTCACTTTCCAAACCAAATGCCAACGAAAGCGCGAGGCTACCCTGCCAATTGTCTGGATGACGTAAGCCCGCGTCAACGACACCCTCGCGAATCGTAAGTTGCTGCTCCCCCATTCGGGCAACTATTTCAGCTGCTTTCAAACTAAGCTGCTGCGGATCACTTTCTCCAGAGCGTCGCGTACGGGTCGTCAGCTGGATATTTTCAAAAACCAACTGCTCATCTTTCAAACCTAAACGAAGACGAGTTTCGAGATTCACTTCGCTGGTCAGGTCGGGCGTACGCTCCAACACCTCTGCATCTAAGCGATTATGCTTAGTTAATGTAAACATGGTTTTTAAAGGGAAGGAGCGTAACGGATTGACGTTGGCGCCTGAAATATTGAGCGGCTGCACACGCCAAAGCGCTTGGCTTTGCTCATCACGGAAGCGAATATCAGCATTTTTCACTTCTACGCTGGCAATATTCAGCACCACCGACAAACTTCCAGCATCTGCGTTGGGGCCAGCGCTTGCAGGCGCCAGTACCGTTTCCGCTGTTTCGTTACCCTGCTCAGCGAGGCGCTCTAGTAACGGCTGCCAATTACCTTCGCCCTGCTCATCCTTTTCAAGGTTTAAGCGCATGCCATCTAGGGTTAAGCCATCAACCGCGATTTCGCCGCGTAATAAAGGGGCAAAGGCGACGCTAACTTCAGCTCGCTCAATGGCGGCAAACGCACTCTCGTCCTGAGCTTGCTCTGGCAGCCACGCTTTTGCCTGCTCAACACTGACCCCTATACGCGGATAAAATGACCATGTGATCGGGCCTTCCAACGCTAGATTCAGGCCAGTTTGTTCTTCTACCACCGCAGTTAGCCGAGGCTTGAAATCTTCTGGGTCAAGAAAAGTGGTGACATACACCACTGCGGCAACGGCAACAATCGCTAAAATACCTACCGCGGCCAGCAAAATACGTAGTAGATGATTCATTGCCCTTTTCCTTGTGGGTCGAGCTCAACAAAATCACTGGTGATGGAATCATCCGACGGCGCGGATGATTCAGGGGCTACGGGGCGATAACCAAGCTTTGAGAGCAGTACTCGATCGGCTAACGGCAGCGACGACGTTGCGATGCGCAGCACACGTCCTTCCTGTTTTGCCTGCTCTCCTAACAGTGCCATTAGTCGTGTGCCTACGCCACGCCGTCGGGTGGGTTTACGCACGCACAGCTCGGAGAGCCACCAGGCGCGGTCAGCTGCCTCTTTTATCGCCACTGCACCGAGCAGTCGATCATTAAAATGTGCGCAGGCAAAAAAGTGCTGCCCTTTTAAATGCTGTTCAATAAAAGGGGCGACCGTTGGTGTAGGCATTCGCTCTTGGGGCGCATCTTCATAAATGCGTATTAGGTCAATACGCACCTGCTCCTCTGCTTCCCAACGGGCCTGGTCGACGTAATCCAATGTCACCGGCATGGTGAAATCCTCTTTGCCAAAGCAGCAAGGCTGCTATTCTACCGCCAGCAAAGGCGGCTACCTTTCGCGCATTGTAGCGGATGGGGGTGCCGATTCACTATAATGGTCGCTTTTGGCACAGGTTATGCTTTGATCTGGCGGTGTTAACATTACCCGACGATCCACCAATACCCCCTCAGAGTGCGCATCAGCGCAGGAGATGCAACATGTCAGCGCGTATTGCCACGGTAAGCCGTGACACCAACGAAACGCAGATTACGGTCAGCGTCAACCTTGATGGCGAAGGCCGTCTCCGCAGCGACACCGGCGTTCCGTTTCTTGACCATATGCTTGATCAAGTGGCTCGTCATGGGATGGTGGATCTCGACATTGACGCAAAAGGCGATCTGCACATCGATGATCACCATACAGTTGAAGATCTAGGCATTACCCTAGGCCAAGCATTTCACCAAGCGATCGGCGATAAACGCGGCATCTATCGCTACGGGCATGCATACGTTCCTCTTGATGAAGCGTTGTCCCGTGTGGTTATCGACTTCTCAGGCCGTCCAGGTCTCTATATGAATGTCGACTTCACCCGCGATACCATTGGCCGTATGGATACCCAGCTGTTTTGGGAATTTTTCCAAGGCTTCGTCAACCATGCGCGCGTCACCCTGCATATTGACAATATAAAAGGCTTTAATGCTCACCATCAGGCTGAGACTATATTTAAAGCGTTTGGCCGCGCGCTGCGCATGGCGGTGGCAGAAGACCCGCGTATGGCGGGACAAATGCCGTCTACCAAAGGAAGCCTATAATGCCGGGTATTGCAGCGAGTGGTAGCTCGCCAACGATCACAAGGAGCGCTTTATGACCATCGCGGTAATCGATTATGGAATGGGCAACCTGCACTCTGTGGCAAAAGCGCTTGAGCACGTCACCCACGAAAATGTGATTATTACTCGCGACCCGCGACGTATTCTAGGTGCAACGCGCCTAGTACTCCCGGGCCAAGGGGCTATTAGGGACTGTGTAGGCGAGCTGGAACGTACCGAGCTACGCGGCTTAGTCGATGACATCCTTACCCGTCAAGCGAAACCACTATTGGGTATTTGCGTGGGCCAGCAAATGCTGATGGAACGTAGCGAAGAGAACGGTGGCGTAGATTGCCTAGGCTTTTTCCATGGCAGCGTTGATCGTTTTCCGGCCAATATGCGCGATGATTACGAACAGCGCTTAAAAGTCCCGCACATGGGCTGGAACCTTGTAGCGCAGCATCACGATCACCCGCTATGGTCAGGCATTGACGATAACGAACACTTCTATTTTGTACACAGCTACTACGTTAATGCGACTGACGACGCGCAAGTGTTTGGTACTACCCAGTACGGCAAGGTTTGCGCCCATGTAGCGATTGGCCGTGACGCCACCTTCGCTGTGCAGTTCCATCCTGAAAAAAGCTCCCGCGCGGGCCTTCGCCTGCTAGAAAACTTTGTCACCTGGACGCCCTGAGAGGTTTCACAATGTTGGTAATTCCCGCGATTGATCTCAAAGACGGCCAGTGTGTGCGCTTGAAGCAAGGCCGCATGGAAGATTCAACGTCCTACGGCGATGACCCTGTTGCCATGGCCGCTCGCTGGGTAGAAGCGGGTGCTCGCCGCCTGCACTTGGTTGACCTAAACGGCGCTTTTGAAGGCAAGCCGATGAACGGCGAGGCAGTCACCGCAATTGCGCGCGCCTACCCTAAGCTGCCCATCCAAATTGGCGGCGGTATCCGCTCAGCGGAAACCATTGAGCATTATTTAAATGCCGGGGTTTCTTACGTCATTATTGGCACTAAAGCAGTTAAAGAGCCGAACTTCGTGGGCGAAATGTGCCGTGCGTTCCCAGGCCACATTATTGTTGGCCTGGATGCTAAAGATGGCTATGTGGCCACCGATGGCTGGGCGGAAGTATCCACTTTAAAGGCGACCGAGCTCGCCAAGCGCTTTGCCAATGACGGCGTTTCCAGCATTGTCTATACCGACATCGCCCGCGATGGCATGATGCAAGGCGTCAATGTAGAAGCCACGGCTGCGCTAGCCCGCGAAGGTGGCTTACCGGTGATTGCTTCCGGTGGCGTCACCAATTTAGACGACATTCGTGCGCTGTGTGATGTCGCTGACAGCGGCATTTTAGGCGCGATTACCGGCCGCGCGATCTATGAAGGCAGCCTCGATGTGGCAGAAGCTCAGCGCTTGAGCGACCAGCTTAGCGGAGGCGACAAATGAGTTTAGCGAAACGTATTATCCCTTGCTTAGATGTCGATGCCGGACGCGTGGTGAAAGGCGTTAACTTTGTTGGCATCCGTGATGCAGGCGACCCGGTCGAAATTGCTCAGCGCTATAACCAGCAGGGTGCCGATGAAATCACCTTCCTCGACATTACCGCCAGCCATGAAAACCGTGACACAACGGTCGACATGGTAGAGCGCATTGCCGGTGAAGTGTTTATTCCCCTCACCGTGGGGGGAGGCATCCGCAGTTGCGATGATATTCGCACGATGCTGAATGCAGGGGCTGACAAAGTCTCCATCAATACCGCCGCGGTGACCAACCCCGAGTTTGTTCGCGAAGCCGCCGAGCGCTTTGGCAGCCAATGTATTGTGGTGGCGATTGACGCTAAGAAGGTGTCTAAAGAAGGCGAGCCTCCTCGCTGGGAAATATTCACTCACGGTGGGCGTCGACCAACGGGACTGGATGCCATCGAGTGGGCCAAAAAGATGGTAGAGTTTGGTGCTGGCGAGTTATTGCTCACCAGTATGGATCGCGACGGCACTAAAGTGGGCTTTGATCTGGGGGTTACCCATGCTATTTCTGAAGCCGTTAGCGTGCCGGTGATTGCTTCTGGCGGTGTAGGAAACTTGGATCACCTAGTAGACGGCGTACTCAAAGGTGGTGCCGATGCGGTATTGGCAGCAAGCATCTTCCACTTTGGTGAATATACGATACCAGAAGCAAAACGTTACATGGCGGAGCACGGCATCGAAATGCGCCTTTAGCGAAACCACTTAGCAAAAAGCCCTTCTCTCAGGAGCAGTGACATGCCTCGTTATTATCAATGGGCAGGAGGGATAGCAGGGATTTGGCTGAGCACTACCGTCTCAGCCTTTTCTTTGCCAGATTGGCCTCCCACCTTAGAACTTGATCACACACTGGTGCAAACCAGTTTGCTAACGCGCCACTTCGATCCTGACCCTGACCATACCAATCAGCAAAAACTGGCAAGCATTGAACTACATAATCCAGACCGCTGGTTAACAGGGGCGGCATGGTTTAAAAACTCATTTGATCAACCAACCTGGTATTTTTATGCTGGGCGTGAATTCCCGCTTTGGCAATTTGCCGAAGAGATCAACGTACGCGCCAAGCTAACTGGCGGGCTACTACACGGCTATAAAGGTGAATATCGCGACAAGATTCCCTTTAACCATTTAGGCACGGCGCCTGCACTGCTACCCAGCATTGGCGTGCAATGGGGGCGTGTAGAATCAGACCTTATCATCTTCGGCACCGCCGGCATGATGGTCACGGCGGGCCTGCGGTTTTAACCAGCTTCGACCGTTACTCCTCGCCTTCGTCTAAGGTTAAACCAAGATTACTAATGCCGTTATTACGCCCTAGCTGACGAATTTCTTTTAGGGAGGTTTTATTAATTGGCTCGCTCACGGCGTCCAAAACAGCGTCCTGGAAATCATTTTCGTCGGCCATCAAGGGATGGTCGCGAATGATCAGCGCAAGCGCCTGGGCATCTTCTTCACCTTCCGTTAGCTCGATAAAAGCGCGCACGCCCGCTCGCGAGGTGCGGCTGACATCTAACACGGCTTCGGGCGACTCCCCCAGCAACGTATCCAGCAGCGCGGATACCGACACAACAGCATCTAACGCTCGGCGCGCTCCAAAGCTCTCATCATCTTCAGGAGGTTCGCACTCAGCCAGTTTTTCCGCTTGCCGAGCAAAGTCTATGCTCGCATTCGAAACGCTCAAACGTTCCCACACCAGGCTCAGCACAGTCCGCAGTGTATGCTCGTCACCTACCCCCGCGGTTTGTTGATAAAGCGCGTAGTTAGGTAGCAGACGTTCACATAGGGCTGCCATAAACGCTTGCTGAGCGGGCAACGGCAACTGTTGAAGCCGCTGGTAAAATCCTAGGGGTTTAGCCACCATGCTGATTTCCTGGGTCACAATATTGGTGAAATGAACGCGATACGTTATCGTCGCACAAACGCGGCAGGAGATCCCTATCGCGTTATTAACATCGGCCGGCGAGGAGATTACCATGCATATCCATCTGCTACAGCACGGCCCTGACCATGGTCCCGCTCGTCTAACTGACTGGCTTGAGAGTATGGGCCATAGTTACACCGTTTTTCATCTTTATGCGGGCGAGCTAACCCCACGACCAGGTGAGTGCGACGCGCTAATTATACTGGATGGCCCTGAACGTCTAGTGAATGATCCACCCGATTGGTTTAAAGCCGAACGCAAGCTGATTAACCGCTATCTGGATGGGCAGAAACCAGTATTGGGTATTGGCTTGGGCGCACTGTGGATAGCGGAGGCGCTGGATGCCGTTATTGCACCAGGCACCTACCCTGAAATTGGCTGGCACCAAATAACACTTGCCCCAGAAAGCACCTTTGACCTACCCGAACAATTTGAGGCATTTATGAGGCACCGCCTCGTGTTTAGCTTACCGGAAAGCGCACTACCACTAGGCGGCAGTGCAGCAGCACCACTGCAAGGTTTTTCGTGGGACGCCGGGCGTGTCGTCGGTTTACTGTGTCATTTCGAAGCGACGGCTTCTAGCGTATCACCACTGCTCAATGCCGATGAGTGGCCACAGCCCAAAACTGCCGCAGCAGGACGCTTTATACAAACCAGTGAACAGATCCTAGAAGATGCTGGACGCTTTCATCAGTTAGCCCCGCTGCTAGACCGCGTGATGACCCAATGGCTGAAAGCGGCATAAGCTATAGATGAATACAACGCCGCTAAGCGCTCCACTGCCTAGCGGCTTCTAAGCAGCTTTCCCAATCGCCAACATGCAGTTCCACAGGACGGTTATCTCGCTGCTTTTCAAGATGATAGCGATAAAGTGGGTCGTAATATTCGGTCAACAGTGGCGCAAGCCATGCTTCGTGGGCTTGAATATTCCCTAGCGCATGGGCATCAAACGCCATACCTTGTAATCGCTGTAGACGCTGCAATCGGGCATTGCCTAAGCGTTTCGCCAAACGCTCCAGGGCATTGGCTAATTGGAGTCGCATACGTTGCCAGCCCTCTTGCTGGCCGTAACGGGCAGTGTAGCGCTGTTCAAGTGCTTCGATATAGTCACGGCGCAACTGCTCTAAACGCCAATCCAAGGGCATCTCAATGCGTATTCGCGGCGCACGCTGCAGGGCATGCCAAAAGGTAAGCGGAATATTGGCATTACCGATTTGCCGCGACTCATCTTCTACCACTAAGCTTCCCGTCAGCCCAATTAAGCGCTTGGCTAAGGCATGTTCAAAATCAATTTGTGTTGTCGGTTCTTCTGGCTGCCTCCCAAAAGCCGATCCTTTATGGTTGGCAAACGCCTCCAGATCAATGCCGTTACTCAATTGATTAATTAGCGTCGTTTTCGCGCAACCCGTCAGCCCCGCCACGACCAGCATCGGCTGGCTGGCAGCCTCATCAATGCGCTGACATAGCCGTTGCCGCATCGCTTTCCAGCCACCGTCAATGCGCGGCCTGTTGATGCCTGCATCAGCAAGCCATTGCTGTGCAATTTGCGAACGCAGCCCTCCGCGAAAACAGTAGATAATAGCGTCTGGTTGACGCGCTACGTATCCCAGCCACGCGTCAACGCGTGCTCGTTTAGTGTCACCGCTGACTAAACGTTCACCTAACCCGATTGCCACCTGCTGTCCGTGCTGTTTATAAGCAATGCCCACTTGATGGCGCTCATCATCAACCATTAACGGTAAGTTAACCGCGCCAGGCAAACTGCCTTGAATAAATTCAACCGGGGCGCGCACATCTATCAGCGGTGTTGTTTGCGCAATTAAGTTCAATGATGCCGGAACAGTGGCTAGCGTCATCCAATGACCTCAATCAAAACGTCGCCTTGAGCTGCCTTCATGGTGCCAAACGGCACCAAGGTAAGACTGTGCTCACGACCAATACGCTCTACATCGTCTTCCCAGGCAGGGTCGACACTGATCAGCAAACCACCTGACGTCTGAGGATCACACAGCCATTGCCAGTGAGCATCGTCCATCGCAGGCAACGCTTTGCCAAGGGCTTCGCGGTTGCGCAGCGAACCCCCGGGGACAGCGCCCTGCCGACGGTAGGCTTCGGCTTCTGCTAAACGGGGTAAGCGGCGAAAATCGATCTGCGCCATCACACCGCTTGCGCTGCACATTTCAGCTAGGTGTCCAGCAAGGCCAAACCCGGTGACATCCGTCATAGCGTTAACGCCTTTCACCTTAGCTAACTCAACACCGATATGATTGGGCTTGAGCATCGTTTCACGAGCAAGGCCGTGATGGCCAGCCTCTAACAAACCCCGTTTTTCGGCTGTGGTTAGTAGCCCTACGCCAAGTGGCTTGGTTAGGAATAACAGGTCATTAGGCTTTGCTTGGCTGTTGAGCTTTAAATGCGCTAAATCGACTAACCCGTTGACCGCCAAACCAAACATCGGCTCAGGAGCATCGATCGAGTGACCGCCCGCTAACGCTACCCCTAGCTCACGACAAACAGCCTGGGCACCGGCAACAACATCTCCCGCGATTTCTGCGCTGAGTTTATCCAGCGGCCAACCTAAAATCCCTAATGCCATGACCGGCGTGCCACCCATGGCATAGACATCGCTAATCGCGTTAGTGGCAGCAATACGACCAAAATCAAAGGGGTCATCGACAATCGGCATAAAGAAGTCGGTGGTCGCAATCATGCCGCGGCCATCACCCAAATCATACACCGCTGCGTCTTCGCGTCCCTTGTTACCGACAATGAGGCGTTTATGGCCCGCGGCAGGCCCAGCTTTAGCAAGAATCCCATCCAGTACATCTGGTGCAATTTTGCAGCCGCAACCCGCTCCGTGACTATATTGGGTTAACCGAATTGCACTCATGGCGCCTCTCCTTAGTCTTAATGCTTTTCCTTAGCATAGCTTACGCTACAACGCTTCCAGGGCATCGCTCAATTTATCGACAGGGATAACCTCCATTCCCTTCGGAGCCTGCTTGGGTGCGTTGCCGCGCGGAACAATTGCCCTTAGAAAACCGTGCTTAGCCGCTTCAGCAATGCGTTCTTGCCCACTGGGCACTGGTCGAATTTCTCCTGAAAGCCCCACTTCGCCAAACACCACCAGCTCTTTTGGCAGTGCGCGATTTTGCAGACTGGACACCACGGCTAACAGCACCGCTAAGTCAGCACTGGTTTCGAGCACTTTCACTCCACCCACCACGTTAAGGAAGACATCCTGATCACCGGTAAACAGACCACCGTGGCGATTTAATACGGCTAGCAGCATGGCAAGTCGGTTTTGATCGACGCCAACGGCAACACGGCGAGGATTACCCAGGGCAGACTCATCCACCAATGCCTGCACCTCCACTAGAATTGGCCGAGTGCCTTCCCACACCACCATGACCAAGCTACCGGGTGCCTGCTCTTCTTGGCGTGAGAGGAAAATCGCACTGGGGTTTTTAACCTCTTTCAAGCCTTGCTCGAGCATTGCAAACACACCCAGCTCATTCACCGCGCCGAAGCGGTTTTTCTGGCCGCGGAGCGTTCTAAATCGAGAATCAGCTCCGCCCTCTAATAGCAACGAAGCATCAATCATGTGCTCCAGCACTTTAGGACCCGCCAGCGTGCCATCTTTGGTCACATGACCAACCAGCAAAAGAACCGTGTTCGTTTGCTTAGCGAAGCGTGTCAGCGCTGCCGCAGATTCCCGTACCTGGGCAACGCCTCCCGGCGCAGAGCTGATATCTTCCAGATGCATAGTCTGGATGGAGTCAATCACCAGAATCTCTGGCTTCTCCCGTTCAGATACCGCCAAGATGGTTTCCACGCTGGTCTCGGCCAACATTTTCAAGCCATTAGTAGGCAGCTGTAAGCGGTGGGCGCGCATGGCGACTTGGGAAAGCGACTCCTCCCCAGTGACATATAGAATACGCCGCTGCTGGGCGAGCTTGCAGGCAGTTTGTAGAAGCAGTGTAGATTTACCAGCGCCTGGATTCCCCCCCAGTAACACAGCGGAACCCGGCACTAAGCCACCACCCAGCACACGGTCAAACTCGGCAAAGGTCGAGGTAAGGCGAGGAACCTCACTGAGATTCACATTGCTAAGATCCACTACATCGCGCGACAGGTCTCCAGCATAGCCCGCTCGTCCCGTCGCAGTACCACCTCCAGGTCGCGCACTGGCCAAACGAATCTCACTTAGCGTGTTCCACTCCTGGCAGCTGGAGCACTGGCCTTGCCACTTTCGATACTCTGCACCGCACTCGGTACATACAAAGGCACTCTTCGCTTTCGCCACCGCCATGTTGCTCCTGTTGATATCTTGATGTCGCCACTGAGATTTATGCATCAGATCGCTAGAAATGCAAAAGGCGGCCAATGGCCGCCTTTGAGCGTCGCTTCACACTTTATTGACGCTGTAACTGCAGCATTTCGCCATTCTCGAAACGACGACGCTCTGGGTCGATTAGCTCCAGCGTGCGCTCACTGATACGCTGGAAGTAGTAAATCTGACCATCGCCATTCGGCGTTAATTCATAGACAGTAGCATCCGGATCAGACGGCGTGCCCGTCAACACTTCCCAGTTACCTGCATAGTTTTCGTCTGGTGGTGTTTGTGGATGATTACGATAAGTGGCGTTTAACGTGAACGTCCGTTCTTCAGGAGCACTCATTTCTTCGCCTATCATCGTCACATCCAAGTCGATACCATCGCAGTTGCGGCAAGGCAGCGTACCTTGGTAATTGACTTGAGAAGCAGTCATTCCTGCATCTTCACTCTGGCCCGTCGGGCCAGCTGCACAGCCCGCCAGCAGTGCCAACATAGCCGAGCCGGCTAGCAAACTCCTAAATTGCATTGAGTGTCTCCTTATCGTGTTGGACATACATTTCTTTCGCGCGCTTATGACAGCATAACCGCTACAAGGTGCGACGCCCACCCCCTTACTTACTTGAATGCTTGCGCTCGGGCAGCCATCGGGTGACCATGGGGTATTAACATTAGGATAATCAGGTTACCCGCATGAGCCAATACTGGAGTCCAGCTGTTCGGGAGCTTACCCCCTATGTGCCAGGTGAGCAGCCCCGCGAACAGGTTATTAAACTCAACACCAATGAAAACCCTTACCCACCCGCGCCAGGGGTGAGCAAGGCGCTGCGTAATTATGCCATCGATCATTTGCGCTTGTATCCTGACCCTACCTCTTATGCATTGCGTACAGCGCTGGCTGAAAGCTATGGGGTTAGCGTGGCAGAAACCTTCGTCGGCAATGGGTCAGATGAAGTGCTCGCGTTTGCGTTTCAGGCCTTCTTCTGCCATGACGCACCGCTGGATGTCCCCTCAATCACCTATAGCTTCTACCCTGTTTACGCCAATCTTTATGGCGTCACGCTTCGCAAACACCCACTAAATGCCCAGTGGGAAGTTGATATTGATGCTCTGGCGAGTGCATCAGAGCGCAGCGGCGTTATTTTTGCCAACCCAAACGCGCCGACTGGACACGCGCACCCCCTCGAAACCATTGAGGCTCTGCTTAAGCGCGTGACAAACCGGGTTGTATTAATTGATGAGGCTTATGTTGATTTCGGCGCAGAAAGCGCTGTCGCCTTAGTTGAGCGCCACCCTAACCTGCTAGTCACTGGAACGTTCTCTAAATCACGTAGCTTGGCGGGGTTACGCTTGGGCTATGCCATCGGCTCCCCAGAGCTGATTGATGGACTTCAGCGGGTCAAAGACTCGTTTAACTCCTATCCCGTCGATAGTCTAGCGAGCCTCATCGGCATTGAAGCCCTTAAGGATGAAGAACATTTTAACGCCTGCCGAAATAATGTGATCACGACTCGAGAGCGCACGCGTCAGCGTCTTGAGCAGCTAGGCTTTGAAGTACTGCCATCAAAAGCCAACTTCGTGCTTGCCCAGCATCCCGATTTTGAAGGCGCTCAGCTGTTTGCAGGCCTCCGCGAGCGAGGAGTCTTGGTACGTCACTTTAATACTGACGCGCTCAACAACTCCTTGCGCATCACCATCGGCACAGATGATGAAATGGATAGTTTAATAGAGGCACTGGAAGCAATCTGCCGCTAATTCTCACATTTTCAAAGCATAAAAAAATCCCCCAAGGCATCAGCCCTGGGGGATTTTTTCGAATAGTCTATAACCAATAGCGCAAACAAAAAACCCAGCCGATGGGCTGGGTTCTTTGTTAAATAAGTGCCTGACGATGACCTACTCTCGCATGGGGAGACCCCACACTACCATCGGCGCTAAGCGGTTTCACTTCTGAGTTCGGCATGGGATCAGGTGGTTCACGCGTGCTATGGTCGTCAGGCGTAACTGGTCATGTATATCATGCTGAACATGTAACTGATGTTTTGTGGCGTCTCTTGTTTCCTGTCACTGACAGGAAGCGCGTATCCGGTTTTCATTATCACTGCGACCAGACCCCTTGGGT
>NZ_JABUZE010000166.1:0-17644 GCF_014897805.1 Halomonas sp. 3F2F | reverse complement strand
ACTGGAGCCGTCGGCTTACATCCATCATGTGCTGACGCACATCGGTGATGCAGTTACCCTCGAACAGCTGGAAGCTCTCTTACCCTGGAATGCAGAGCTGCCTGCTTCAAAAAAAGTGGCTCAATACGGTTAGGGCAAGTGGGGCGGTTTAATGGCGCTTACGCTTAACTCGTTTGATCATCGGGAACTTAAACGCTACGACAATGGCCTGCCCAACTTTGGGCGTGTCATTGTGTGGGAAAATAGTGATGCATTTCTTGATCAGTGCTGTTTAGTATTTGGTGCTTCGTCTAGCTATACGATGTTTCCATTTTTAGTGAGAGCTTTTCGGCGTGTTGTCTTTGTGCACAGCGCGGGCAATGTCGATGCATCGCTGGTACGCTCGGTCGCTGCCCAGTGTATTTTAGTGCAAACTAACGCACGTTTTATGGTGAGGGCTCCGCAATTAACGTGGTCTTTGCAAGCTACTTTTCTTGAGAAATTAGAAGGCGCAAGCATGGAAGAAAACACCCGTGCATTTGGTGAACGCATGCCCGCTGGCCGCGCTGAGTTAGTGAGCTGGGGGTTAGAAAAATGGAATGACTGTCTTCCGGCAGGGTGGTTTAACACGTGACAACAGCAGCAAATATGCAGATAGTGATGGGTAAGCTTTTTTTCAAAAGGGTGTTAGCACCTGAGAAAAATGTTGTTTGGGACCCTTACCATCACCGCTGGGAGGCATTAAACGAGTCAATGGAGTTCTCCGCCCAGCAAACTATTTATTTACCTGGCTGGTATATGATTGAGCTGATGGTTGACCGTTCGGTCACTTCCGTCGCGGCTAGTTTTCGGTTTGAGGCAGGAAAGCGTACCTTCAATATTGACATGCCCTTACGCGTTGGTAAGTTGAGCAAACGGTTGGTTCATGTGCCATGGGGAGTCAAGCGCATCACGTTTAGGCCGATGAATGCGAAAGGCCATTTTTCAATAACGCATTTTCGCCTTGTCTGGGTATCGCCAGCGTTTGCACGTGACCGTTTGCTACAGCGTTTGATTAATATTCATCAGGACTATCGCGATATCACCCCGCAAGAGGCGAGCGATATTGTGCGGCAGCGTGCGAAAGTACGCGGTGAGTCGTGGCGTAGAACGGCAATTCGTGAGTATGAATCCACCTATATCAGTTTGTGTTCGCGCCGGAACTATCGGTTGTGGGTTCGTGAGTTCGAAGGCAAGCCAGTTGCTAAGGAAAATTGCACGAGTCTTCAAGAGCGCCAGCTAGTTGGTGAATACCATTTTTATATTCCTGTGGCGGAGACTCATCAGGTTGGTTCTGTTGAGCGCACGCTAACCAGTCTTCAAGATCAGTTAATTGATAATTGGAAGGCAGTGCTGTTGCTTGCTGCTGACTGTGCTGAGGACGTACGCCATTACCTTGATCGGCTTGCTGTTGAAGACCCACGTATTACGGTGCTGGACAAGCAAGCTGCGCCACTCTCTTCTTCGCTCTCCTCATCGACGTGGGTCGCTATTCTGCGTCCTGGAGATCGGTTGGCTAAGCATGCACTGTACACCTTGGCAGGATATGCAGATGCTGAACTGTTGTACAGCGATGAAGACGAGCTAGATGACGATGGCATGCGTCATTCCCCGCTGTTTAAACCACAATGGAACCCTGATTTATTGCTCTCTCAGCCTTATGTTGGCAATGCAATATGGGTGCGTGGTGATAAGCTGACACAGTTGATGCCCTCCGGCGGTTTGCCATGTGATGGGGCGGTGGGAAGTTGGAAAGCGACGTTGGCGCTTAATGTACTGTCTCAAAAAATTGAAAAAATTGAACATATTGGACGCATACTTTTCCATGGGGAATCTTCTTTAGCACTGCGGCCCTCTGAGGATTATGCGTCTGTCGTGCGCCAGAATTTCGCAGAGCGACGTTGTTTAGCTCAAGTGACTCCGGGGCGGGTTGCTAATTCTGCGCGAGTGATGTGGCCGGTGCCTTCCCCCCAGCCTCTTGTTAGTTTGCTTGTGCCGACTCGGGATGGCGTCGAGATACTCAAGCCATGTGTGGATGCTATTCTGGAGCGAACCGACTATCGGCACTTTGAGTTGCTGATTCTGGATAACCAGTCTAGCTGTACTAAAACGCTAGCTTATATGGACGAAGTAGAGCAACGCGATGCGCGGGTAAAAGTACTACGTTGGAACCATGAGTTTAATTATTCTGCGATAAATAATTTCGGTGCTAAGCATTCAAATGGCGACATCATTGGCTTGATCAATAATGATGTAGAGCCTATCGATGGCGAATGGCTAACAGAAATGGTCAGCCAAGCATCCCGCCCTGAAGTGGGGTGCGTAGGCGCGAAGCTATACTATCCCAACGGTACAGTTCAGCACGGTGGCGTTATCTTAGGCTTAGGTGGCGTTGCTGGACATGCACACCGCTTTTTTCAGCAAGATGAGGAAGGCTATGCGGGGCGTTTACAGCTTGTTCAAAATCTAACCGCGGTCACGGCTGCCTGTTTGCTACTTCGCCGCGAAGTGTTTGAGAAAGTGGGCGGTTTGAATGAGGTAGATCTAACGGTTGCTTATAATGATGTGGATTTGTGTTTGAAAGTCCACGAGCTTGGTTTGCGTAATTTGTGGACACCCTATGCAGAGCTCTACCACCACGAGTCTATTTCGCGCGGGGCTGATGATACGCCCAAAAAGCGGGCGCGTGCATTGAAAGAAGCGCGCTATATGCGAGAGCAGTGGGGGCCGCTGTTAGATAGTGATCCCGCTTACAATTCTAATCTTACGTTAGCGCATGAAGATTTTTCGTTAAGGTAATTGATGATGAGAGCTGTCTTTCGCGGGTGCCTCATTCGCTCGTTCCTCGCGAGATTCGTTACCACGCGCTACCCATGTATTGAATCTATAGGTTTTGTAGCTCGGCGTAAGCGTTAGCTCACCTGTGAAGGCCGCGGCAACGGTGTTGGGGGCGCGAGCGGCTCCTTATTTATCGCGTTTAAAGGGATGTAATGGTGAATAGCCACGCTTCGTGGGTCGTGCTTAGCGATGGTGGCCTGCCAACAGAAGATATCTACTTTCTTGAATCAGCAGCTTCAGCGCTGCGAGGACAGGAGGCAACGATTGAGCGCGCTGTTGCTTCGCGCTCTTTTGGTGCGGCTTGGCGTCATGGCCGCTCTTTTTTACACCAGTATGCTGGCGCAAATGTGTTGCTATGTCGCTCGCTGCCGTTGGGCTGGCTGCGCTGGCTAGAACGGCATCGCCAAGCATTTGGCTATATCGGTTATCTAATTGATGATGATATTGGGGCGGCCGCCAATGACACTACGTTGCCGCCAGCTTACCGAAAACGTATGGCGCGCGTTGCTAAGCTTCAGTCCCGCTTAATGGCATTAAGCAATGAAGTAATTGCGTGCAGCGATGTGTTGGCTGAGCGTTTTCGTCCTCATCACTCGTGTGTATCCGTCTTAACGCCGCCTCTTATCGCTACGCTGCCAATGAAGACCCACTTTGAGTCATTTCCGTCAGCTTCGGCACCGTGGCGAATCGGTTTCCACGGTACTCGAGCGCACCTGAATGACTTAATGCACATTGCTCCTGCGTTGCAGGCTATTCAGTACACTCGCGACGACACACAGCTTGAGCTGATGCTGGGTAAGCATACGCCAAGCGCCTTGGTAGAATTACCCAATGTTTTGGCACCAGACCCGCTACCTTGGCACGCTTTTCGCAGTTATCAGGCTAAGTGTAAGCTGCACATTGGTTTGGCGCCGTTATTAAATACGCCCTTTAATCAGGGCAAGTCGTTTATTAAGTTTCTGGATATTGCTGCGATGGGTGGGGTGGGCGTCTACTCTAACCGTTATCCTTATACCGACGTGGTAAATGATGGGATTAATGGGCTGTTAGTGGAGGATGACCCAGAGGCTTGGCAAGCTGCTATTGAGCAGCTGCTTAATAATCCTGCCGCAACGGCTAAAATGGCGCAGCAAGCCGCGAAAGACGCCAGTGAAATCGGTAATCCGCAGCGTGCCATAAGGTTTTGGCAGGCGCGCGCGAACCAATCAAATGTAGATGAGGGAGCAAGTAGAATGGATGCCATCGTTAAGGCGTTTTTTGATGAAACTCCAGATGCCAACATCGCAAAAGAGCGTGTAGCATTTGGAACCTCGGGCCACCGAGGGCGTGCCACAGATCGCACCTTTAACGCGGCACACATTTTTGCGATTACTCAAGCTGTAGTAGATTACCGGACTGAGGCAGGTTACCAAGGCCCTATGTTCCTTGGCTATGATACTCACGCACTTTCAAAGCCTGCCTGGGAGTGTGCCTTGCAGGTGTTAGCCGCCAATAAGGTGCCTGTATTCATTGAAAAAGATAATGGTATTACGGCCACGCCGCTTGTAAGTCGAGCGATCTTGCAGCATAACCACATTAATGACCTAACAGCACCAGTCGCTGCATTGGCTGATGGCTTGATTATTACGCCTTCCCATAATCCACCTGAAGATGGCGGTATTAAGTACAATCCGTCGCATGGCGGGCCAGCGGATACCGAAGCAACAAAATGGATTGAGCTTCGCGCCAATGCCTATTTGCTACGACAGTTATGTGACATATCTCCGGTTCCGCTAGAGCAGGCGTTGGCGCATGCGCAAGCGTACGATTTCACGGCCCATTATGTGGCTCAGCTGGGCAACGTAGTGGATATGGCGGCTATTCAAAAAGCCAATCTCACGTTGGGTGTCGACCCGATGGGCGGTACCGCCTTGCCAGTATGGCAGGCAGTGGCTGAACACTATGGCTTGAATCTTGAGGTGGTCAATACGTCTGTCGATGCCAGCTTTGGTTTTATGCCACTGGATCACGACGGTAAGATTCGTATGGATTGCTCTAGCCCTGATGCCATGGCTAACTTGTTAAAGATCAAAGATCGCTTTGATCTCGCTTTTGGCAACGACCCTGACGCTGATCGTCACGGCATTGTTGATGCCAATGGCTTAATGAACCCAAACCACTTTTTAGCAGTGTGCGTGGACTATTTGATTGGCCATCGACCTGAGTGGGCGGAAACACTCAACATCGGTAAGACGCTGGTGTCTTCTTCGATGATAGATAGGGTTGTGGCTGCCCATCATCGTGAACTCTATGAAGTACCGGTTGGCTTTAAGTGGTTTGTTGAAGGGCTGCACCAGGGGTGGCTTGCCTTCGGTGGTGAAGAGAGTGCTGGGGCGAGCTTATTAACGCGCGATGGAAAGGCTTGGTCTACTGATAAAGACGGCATTGCGCTTTGCTTGTTAGCCGCTGAAATCACCGCAGTCACTGGGAAAACACCTAGTGAATACTACCGTTCCTTAACCGAGCGCTTTGGTGAGCCATTCTACAAGCGTGTGGATACTGCCTGTACAGCAGAAGAAAAAGCGGCCTTTAAAAAGCTTAGCGCTAACAGCGTTACTGAAACCATGCTAGCCGGTGACCGGATTACCGCGGTGTTGGTTAATGCGCCGGGCAATGGAGAGGCCATTGGTGGTTTGAAGGTAACCACTGACAATGGCTGGTTTGCTGCGCGCCCAAGCGGTACTGAATCGCTCTATAAAGTGTACGCTGAAAGCTTTAAAGGCCCGCAGCATTTAGATGAACTGATTGATAGTGCCACTACGCTGCTTTCTAGTGTGCTTAAGGGGTAAACAGCGAGGCGGCTACGCCGCCATCGCCGGGATGTCGGACCACCGGTAAATCGGCCTTCTACAATAGAACAGCGGCACGGTACCTTGTGGGTGGGAGCTTAAGCTCGCGATGATTGAGGCTCTTCAACCTGGGCCAGCACACCCGCAAAAGCAGCGCGAAGCGGTGCTGGAGTTTGACCATCGGAGTACGAGATTGCTACTCATACTTAACAATTCTTTGTCATCCTATTGTAAACTCTCGCGTTGAATGTAAAGAGGGTGGGGCTGGCGTGGCTTTTGCTTCGTACAGTTATCACGTCACCCCTTAATTTTTCAAGGAAGACACCCATGAACTCTCCGCTATCGAGCGCCACTCCACGCGTATATACCCCCGTAAGTGAGTTGCATGTGCATGCCGAGCATCTTCAGGCACAGTCGTTAAGTGACTTGTTAGGTGGTAGTTCTACTGCTGCCCAGCAACGTGCTAATGCATTAGCGTTTACGTTTGGCAGCCTGCATATTGATTTGAGTAAGCAGCGTTTAACGACTGAAACCATCGAGCTTTTAACGGCATGGGCAGAAAGCTGTGGGTTAACTGCTAAACAGCAGGCATTGTTTGCTGGTGAGCAGGTCAATACGTCTGAAAGGCGTGCTGCCCTGCACATGGCGGCAAGGTGGCCGAGCAGAGAAACACCTCCCGAGGGGATGGAGAGCGCGGCCGCCTTTTGCCAACACCAGCGTGCGCGTATGGCGGAGATGGTGGAGCGCGTTCATAACGGTAAATGGTACGGTGCTACCGGGCAAGCAATCACTGATATAGTGCATATTGGCGTAGGTGGCTCTGATTTGGGGCCAAAACTGATCAGTGAAGCGTTAGCAGATCGCCCCAGTATTACTAAAGTGAATGTACATTATGTTTCCACGATGGATGGCGCGCAGCTGCTGCCCTTAATGGAGTGCTTAAACCCTGCGACCACGCTATTGGTACTGGCCTCCAAATCCTTCACTACCGCAGATACTCAGTTTAACGTTCGTACGGCGCTTGCTTGGTTAAGCCACGCACTAGAGGTTGATGAAGCGACCGTTTGTCGTTATCAGTTGATTGGTGTGTCATCTAAGCCTGAAAAGATGACCGAGTTTGGTATTCCTGAATCGCAGCAGTTGGTGTTCAAGGAGTGGATCGGTGGTCGCTTTTCGCTGTGGTCGCCTATTGGAATAAGTGTAGCGATGCAGCTTGGTTTGGAGTGCTTTGATGCGCTACTAGAAGGGGCGCATGCCATGGATAAGCACTTTCTGGAGGCGCCGTTAGCATCAAATTTACCAGTATTGATGGCCTTGGTAGGGGCCTGGAACTCTCAGTTTTTAAACATCCCTACCCATGCGGTGCTTCCTTATGATGGCCGTCTAAAAAGCTTAGCCGCGTATTTGCAACAGTTAGAAATGGAATCTAACGGTAAGAGTGTTGGCCTGGATGGGCGTTCTGTCTCCCATGCAACATGCCCCATTTTATGGGGAGATGTGGGGCCTAATGGCCAGCATGCGTTTTACCAACTTTTGCATCAAGGTAGCCACACGGTGAGTGCTGATTTTGTGGCGGTTACACAGCGCCCAGTGGCGGCCTGTGAAAAAGTAAGCCGTGCACTGGAAGCCCAGGAGCAGCTAACCTTAGCCCACTGTTTGGCGCAATCGCAGCTATTTGCGTTGGGTGATGATGCGATTCCTCCAGTGCTTCGTGGTTATATGGCTCAAGGGTATCGGGGCAATCAGCCCAATTCTGTTGTACTGTTAAAGACACTTGATGCGTGGTCGATTGGTGCCTTGTTGGCGCTTTACGAACACAAGGTCTTTGTTCAGTCGGTATTATGGAATTTAAACCCTTTCGATCAGCCAGGGGTCGAGCTTGGAAAACGATTGGCAACAAGCCTGTACCAAACGTTGGCAAATGAGCCGGTTGAGCATCAAAATGTAGAAGATCCGAGTACTGCTCAACTGCTGCATAAAGTGAATGAGTGGCGTAAGCAACGAAACGATAAAGGAAGTAGTTAATGACTCAAGTGCGCAAAGCGATTATTCCGGTGGCTGGTTTTGGCACACGCCTGCTGCCCATCAGCAAAGCGATCCCTAAGGAGATGGTGCCCGTTGTGGATCGTCCGCTTATTCAGCATGTGGTGGAAGAGGCGCTGGCGGCGGGAATTAATGAAATTATTTTGGTCACCCGGGCAGGTAAATCTGCTATCGAAGACCATTTTGATGCCCATTTCGAGCTTGAGCACTCATTAGCGAGCAAAGGCAAGGATGCGTTGTTAGAGACGCTGTCGGCTATTTCTCCGAAGCAGCTTAAAGTAACCAGCGTTCGTCAACCCAATGCCAAAGGCTTGGGCCACGCTATTTTCTGCGCCGCGCACCTGTTAGATAAAGATGAGCCATTTGCCGTTATTCTGCCTGACGTGTTGGTGAAACCGCAGGTGGGTAGTACAGCCTGTGATTTGGGCAGCATGGTAGAGCGCTGGGAGGCTAATAGCGCCTCGCAAATCATGGTTGAAGCCGTGCCTCAGGAAGAGGTCTACCGCTACGGCATTGTTGATTGTGACGAGCCAGCCGCCGGTGAAAGTGCCGATATGCGTGGTGTGGTAGAGAAGCCAGCGCCTGAAGAAGCGCCTTCACGCCTTTCGGTGATTGGCCGCTATGTGCTGCCGTATCGCATTATGGAGTTGCTGCGTGACCAGCCCCCCGGTGCGGGTAATGAAATTCAGTTGACCGATGCGATTGATCGGTTGATGCAGGAAGGCAAAACCGTGCAAGCGTTCCGTATGCATGGTCGCACCTTTGATTGTGGGCATATCGAAGGCTGGTTAAAAGCCAATACCACGCTCGCCCGCGAAGCGGGTTACGAGGTGTAAATCGCTAGCCGTAAGACGAAGACTATAAAAGCCGCTCAGTTCATACTGCAGCGGCTTTTTTGTTTGGGCGTGCTCAAAAAGGAAACACCATTGGGGTAATCACTAAGACCGCGGCTGAGTAGGTAAGGCTAACCGGTAAGCCGATCTTGAAAAAGTCAGTCATCTTGTAGCGCCCTGGGGAATACACCATCAGGTGGGTCTGATAGCCAAAGGGAATTAAAAAGCAGGCGCTGGCACCGTAGGCAACTGCCATCACAAATGGCAAGGGGTCGACACCAAAGGCTTGGGCGGTGCTCCAGGCTATAGGAAAGGCTAGGGCGGCAGCAGCGTTATTGGTGACTGTTTCGGTTAACAAGAGCGTTAATAGATAGCAGCCAATAAAAGCAGCGTAAACGCCGTAACCGCTAAACATCCACTGCATTCCCCCTGCCAGAACAGCGGCGGCACCTGAGTTTTCTAACGCTTGCGCTATTCCCAATGCAGAACCAATGATCAGCCAAAGCTCAAACGGAAAGCGGCGGCGTAATTCTGCCAGGCTAATCACTTTTAATAGCAATAGGCCCCCTAGCAACAGTAGCAAGCCATGAAAAAGCGGCAGCAAGTTGGCCGTCGCCAGTGCGATAACCGTTGCAAACCCGCCCAGGGTAATAGCGCTCTCTTTTCGCGTGAGCTGCGGGCGTGTGAAACTGCCACTGAGCAGATGGAAGTTACGGTCTATATTGCGGTGTTGACGAAAGTCGGCACTCACAGCCAGGAGCAGGCAATCGCCCACCCGCAGGGGGATTTTGCCAAGCTGACCCTCCAGGCGTTTACCGCCACGGCGTATGCCGACAACCCCTGCACTAAACATACTGCGGAAATCGACGTCCTGTAGGGTTTTGCTGGAAAGTTCTGATTCGTGGGAAATAACCACTTCTACCAAATTGGTGGCGAGTAGGTTATCGGCTTGATGGCCAAATAGATTGAGCCCAGGAAAGCGTTGTAGTGCCTGAACTTTGCTCACTTCTCCAGTAAACACGAGCGTATCGGCCGCTTGAAGGCGTTCTTCTGGCGCAACCGGGCTGATTAGGCGGCCTTGACGTTCAATTTCTAATAGATAAAGCCCATTTAGGCTTCTTAATCCGTTCTCTTCAATACTTTTGCCAATCATCGGTGAGTCAGCTTCTACATCGGCAGCAAGAAAGTAGGAGAGCTTTTCGTCGGTGTCTTCCAAGCGATGGTGAGGTAGGGCATTCGCCCGCCATAGCAGTATACATAGCGTAATTAATGCGACAGGCACGCCCACTAAACTGAATTGAAACATGCCTAGCTCACTACCGCTGGCGCTAAGATTAAATGAGTTCACCACCAAGTTAGTGGATGTGCCTACCAGCGTAGTGATCCCTCCTAAAACCGAGGCGTAGGAAAGCGGAATTAATAGCCGTGATGGTGCAATGCGCTGTTGGCGGGAAATAGCCCCTAAAAATGCCGCAACGACTGCGGTGTTGTTCAAAAATGCAGAAAGCACCGCGGTGCTGCCCATTAGCCGAGCCGTGGCTAAGCGGGGGTGGCCTTTGAGTAAGTGGCGGGAAAGCCAGTCCAGCAGTGGCGAGCGCTCTAATGCAAGTGATACCAATAGTAGTAAGAGTAGCGTAGCCAAGGCGGGGTTGGTGTATTGCATTAGCAACGTGCTGGTATCAACAAACCCAAACAGCAAAAACAGGCCTGCAAGTGTAACAAAGGCAATCGCAGGCTTAACCTTGCCGCTGATTAGTAGGACGAGCAAAACAGTAATTGAAAATAAAACGGCCCAGGGAGTCATTGTGGGTCCTTATAAAACCAAAAAATACGCTAGGTGCTTGCTGGATTTTACGCAGGCTTTTATGATGGTGTCTAATAATTGCTTTAAATAGTATTTTCCAATGATAAATATTTTTTAAAAATCAAAAGGTTAAAAGATATATTGAGCACTAAACATTTATCGCCTGAATTGTTGAATGCGCGTCGTAAGCAGGCTGTTCAGCTACGCTTAGATGGCTACACCGTCGCGGTGGTCAGTCAACAAACAGGGTTGTCAGCGCCTACTGTTTCGGCAGCGTGGAAAGCCTTTCGTGAAGGCGGGTGGGCGGCTGTTCCTGTTAAGCCACGTGGGCGGTTAAAAGGTCAGGCAAACGTGCTTAGTGCGGATGTTCAATCGTTATTGTGGCAGGCGCTTTTTCAACAACCTGCTCAAGTATCAGATCAAGTTCCAAGCCAATGGGCAGAAGAGACGCCGCATTTGATTGAGCCAGGCTGGAGCAGTGCCGGATTAGCCGAGTGGTTGGCTATTCAGAATGGTGTTGTGCTCTCTCAGCGGGCCATTGAACATTGGTGGGAAGCGCAGGGGCTAAAGCATGAGCCTTGGAAACTAAGTGCCTTAGCAACGCAGCGCTCACAACAGGGTCGCTGGTTTCGAACCGCAGTAGCTCCGCGCTTCAATAAGCTGAAAGAGGCTGACCAGCGGTGGCAGGGGGGCGTTCGACATGTTGCTCATCCTACGAAGTCGCTGTTCCAGATTTATTTGCATGGGTCGAGAGGCCGTTTGCTGATGCGCTGCTTTGAAAGCCCGCCAGACGCCCAGGCATATCTATCTGTATTTGCTGCCTTGAACGCCAATGGCGTGAAGGTGCTGGTGTTTCAGGGAGCGTTGCTAACCGCTAGCCCTGAAATTACCGATTGGTTGGCGCAGCAGACGCCGTTTTGTCTAGTGCCTGTGCCTGCTAATTTAGCGCTTAGTGCCTAACAGCACCTGAGGTAAGCAAGGTAAATCGTTATTCAGCATCAACATGCTGCTAATTTTGCAGGGTTTTTAAGGCGGTGCTGCGAGCGACCACTTGAAAACAGTTTTTAACACAACGTCGGGAAAGATGATGACATCACTCACCCATTTACAGCGACTGGAAGCGGAAAGCATCCAGATTATGCGCGAAGTGGTCGCCGAGGCCGAAAACCCGGTAATGCTTTATTCCGTAGGTAAAGACTCTGCGGTCATGCTGCACCTGGCACGTAAGGCGTTTGCGCCTGGGCCGCCGCCGTTTCCATTGTTACACGTGGATACGCGCTGGAAATTCCGTGCGATGTATGAATTCCGCGACAAAATGGCCGAAGAGATTGGTATGGATCTTCTGGTGCATATCAACCCAGAAGGCATTGAGAAGGACATTAACCCGTTTACGCATGGCTCGGCGATTCATACCGATGTGATGAAAACCGAAGGCCTGAAGCAAGCACTTGATAAGTACGGGTTCGATGCGGCCTTTGGCGGTGCTCGTCGTGATGAAGAGAAGTCTCGTGCTAAAGAGCGTGTGTTCTCTTTTCGTTCTGCTCAACACCGTTGGGACCCGAAAAATCAGCGTCCTGAGCTGTGGAAGCTGTACAACACGCGCAAGAACCCTAAAGAGTCTATTCGCGTGTTCCCCATCTCTAACTGGACTGAGCTGGATATCTGGCAGTATATCCATCTGCAGAATATTCCCATTGTGCCGCTTTACTACTCGGCAGAGCGCCCTGTGGTTGAGCGTGACGGTGCGTTGATCATGGTGGATGATGAGCGCATGCCGCTGGAGCCGGGTGAAGTCCCGATGATGCGTAAGGTTCGTTTCCGCACGCTTGGCTGCTACCCCCTAACAGGGGCGGTGGAGTCTGATGCCGATACGCTGCCAGCCATTATCCAAGAGATGCTGCTGACTAAGACCTCTGAGCGTCAGGGGCGTGTGATTGATCATGACAGCGCAGCGTCCATGGAGAAGAAAAAGCAAGAGGGGTATTTCTAATGTCGCACTCATCTGAACTGATTGCCGAAGATATCGAAGGTTATTTGAAGGCTCATGAGCACAAAGGCCTGCTGCGCTTTATTACTTGCGGCAGCGTCGATGACGGTAAAAGCACCCTGATTGGCCGCTTGCTGTTTGAATCCAAGCTGCTCTTTGAAGATCAGCTGGCTGCTATTGAAGCTGACTCTAAAAAGTTCGGTACTCAGGGCGGCGATATGGACTTCGCGCTGCTGGTTGATGGCTTGGCAGCAGAGCGCGAGCAAGGCATCACTATCGATGTGGCGTATCGCTTTTTCTCCACCGAAAAGCGCAAGTTTATTGTTGCTGATACGCCTGGGCATGAGCAGTACACCCGTAACATGGTGACCGGTGCTTCCACGGCAGACGCTGCTATTTTGATGGTTGATGCGCGCCATGGAATTTTAACGCAGACGCGTCGCCACAGTTTTTTAATGTCATTGATGGGTATGCGGCATGTCGTCGTTGCCATCAATAAAATGGACTTGGTAGATTACTCTAAAGCGCGTTTCGACCAGATCGTTGAAGAGTACCGTACGTTTGCCAAACAGCTCGGTTTGGAAAACATTACGTTTATCCCCATGTCAGCATTGAAAGGCGATAACGTTATTGAGCCAAGCCCGCACATGCCTTGGTATCACGGCACGACGCTGATGGGCTATTTGGAAACCGTAGAGCTTGATGCCGAGCATTTGCAGCGTTCACCCTTCCGGATGCCAGTGCAGTGGGTAAACCGTCCTAACCTGGATTTCCGTGGTTTCAGTGGCATGGTATCAAGCGGCGTTGTTCGCCCTGGCGATCAGATTCGTGTTCAGCCTTCTGGTAAAACCAGCACTGTGTCACGCATCTACACCTTTGATGGTGACTTGGACGAGGCGGTGGCAGGCCAATCGGTAACACTGTTGCTGGAAGATGAAATTGATATCTCCCGGGGCGATGTCATCTCCGGTGTAGAGCAGCCTGCTCATACGGCTGATCAGTTCGAGACAACGTTGGTGTGGATGCATGAGGCGCCGCTGCTGCCTGGTCGCCCTTACTTAATGAAGCTAGGCACCCAGATGGTGTCAGCGACCGTTACTGATATTAAATATCAGGTTAACGTTAATACGCTGGAACACACGGCTGGCAAACAGCTTGATTTGAACGGCATTGGTGTCTGTACGATTAGCCTCAACCGTGCGGTTGCTTTTGATGCTTATCAAGATAACCACGATACCGGTGGCTTCATCCTGATTGACCGTATGACGAATAATACGGTGGGTGCAGGTATGCTGCATTTTGCCCTTCGTCGTAGCCAGAATATTCATATGCAACATGTGGATATTGATAAGCAGGCACGTGCGTTGGCGAAGGGCCAGAAACCGGCAGTTCTATGGTTTACAGGCCTTTCTGGTGCTGGCAAATCAACGATCGCTAACCTGGTTGAGAAAAAGCTATTTACCCAGGGCCAGCATACCTACTTACTGGACGGTGATAACGTTCGTCATGGTTTAAATCGTGACTTAGGCTTTACTGATGCTGATCGCGTTGAAAACGTGCGTCGCGTAGCGGAAACTGCCAAGCTGATGGTTGATGCTGGGTTGATCGTTATGTCCGCGTTTATTTCGCCTTTCCGTAGCGAACGTCAACTAGCGCGAGATTTGCTGGAAGCAGGTGAATTCATCGAGATTTTCGTAGATGCACCGCTAAATGTAGTAGAAGCTCGTGATCCTAAAGGTCTTTATAAAAAGGCCCGTCGAGGTGAGCTGAAAAACTTCACAGGCATTGATTCAACGTATGAAGCACCTGAGTCGCCAGATGTTCATCTGAAGACCTCAGAAATGAGTGCCGAAGAAGCGGCTGATAGCGTGATTAAGACGTTGCGTGAGCGTGGCCTAATTAGCTGATTTCCATGCAGTGTAGGTTAAACACGTAATGTAAATACTGATAAGCCACCAAGCAGCCGGTCGTTGTTTGGTGGCTTAATCATAAGGAAATGACAAAATGATTGATCAAGCGTTATTGGATTCTGTGGAACGTATTGCTCGTGAAGCGGGCGATGCCATTATGGCGGTTTATGCACGCGAATTTAGCGTGGAAGAAAAAGAAGACAAAAGCCCATTAACTGAAGCGGATCAAGCTGCTCACCATGTGATTGTAAGCGGCTTGCAGGCGCTTTCTTTACAGTTGCCTATACTCTCTGAAGAAGACGCAGAAGGCTTTGCCGGGGTAGACGGCAATGGCCGCTATTGGTTGGTAGACCCGCTTGACGGGACTAAAGAGTTTATCAAGCGTAACGGTGAGTTCACCGTTAATATTGCGCTGATTGAAAACGGTAAGCCCGTGTTGGGCGTTGTTACCGCTCCGGCGCTTGAAACCGCTTATGTTGCCGCTGAAGGTTTAGGTGCATTTAAAGTGGAAGCGAATGGCGAACGCCATGAGATTCGTGTTGCGGGCGAGCCGGAAGCTGCTTCCACTTGGCGTGTTGTGGGTAGTCGCTCGCATCCCAGCCCGGACTTGGCAGCGTGGCTTGAAAAGCTAGGTGAGCACGAAATGTTGCCCATGGGCAGTTCGCTTAAACTATGCTTAATTGCAGAAGGTAAGGCCGATGCTTATCCTCGTTTAGGCCCTACCTGTCTTTGGGATACTGGCGCCGCTCATGCGGTCGTGCTTCAAGCGGGTGGCCGAGTTGAAACGCTAGAGGGTAAACCGCTTAGCTACGCCAACCCCAGCGAAAAGCTTAATCCGTATTTTGTTGTTTGGGGAAATGTATGAAGGCCATGTTTTAAAGACCGAGCTTTGAAGACCGAGCTTTAAAGACTCTGAGCTACGGGGGAGTGTAATATGCTCCCCTTTAAGAAGAGCCAGTTCACGGGATGCTCGCTATGACGGGTCTTTGTAAATAGCTCTCTGCAAATGGCCCTTTGCTAGTTGTGTTTTGCAAATGGTTCTTTGCACATGGCTCTTTACATACGATGAAAGCCATCGTCGTTATAAGTCGTTATTAAAGGATTGAGTATGTGCGGAATCGTTGGCGCCATTGGCGCAATGGAATGTACCCCGTTTTTGCTTTCAGGCTTGAAAGTACTTGAATACCGTGGCTATGACTCTGCTGGGTTAGCTGTGCTAAGTGACTCTGGTACGCTATCGCGTGCCCGCGCCAAGGGGCGAGTGTCAGTTCTTGAAGCCCGCGTTGAAGAGGAGGGAGTTGAGGGGAAAGTGGGCATTGCTCATACCCGTTGGGCAACTCACGGTGTTCCTGCTGAACGTAACGCTCATCCACATATTTCGAGTGGCTTGGCGGTGGTGCATAACGGCATCATTGAAAACTATGAAACCCTACGTGAAAAGCTTCAGGGGTTAGGGTACGAGTTCACTTCAGACACCGACACTGAAACCATTGCCCACCTGATTCAAGCGTGCTTTAAAGGCGAGATTGGCGAACCAGCCGAAAATCTTTTTTCTGCTGTGCGTTGTGCCGTGGCGCATTTGCATGGTGCTTTCGCGCTGGCGGTGATAAGCGAAGAAGAACCAGGTTGCTTAGTCGTGGCTCGTGAAGGTTCGCCGCTGATGTTAGGTATTGCTGATGACGGCCACTATGCCGCTTCAGATGCCTCGGCGCTGCTGTCGGTCACCCAGAAGATGATGTACCTGGAAAATGGTGATGTGGCGCGCCTAACGCGTGACTCGATCACATTAGTCGATGCGCTTGGTCAGCCCGCTCAGCGGGAAGTGATTACCTCTAGCCTTGCTGCGAATGCAGTTGAGTTAGGTGAGTTTAATCACTACATGCAAAAAGAGATATTTGAGCAGCCACAAGCGTTGGGGAATACGCTGGAAATGCTGAGCGGCGCAGGTCAGTTGCAGCCGGGTATTTTTGGCGCAGAAGCGCAAGGTGTTTTTGAGCAGGTTGATTCCGTATTGATCCTGGCCTGTGGTACGTCTAGCTATGCGGGTATGACGGCTAAGTACTGGATTGAGCAAGTGGCCGGTATCCCGTGCAATGTCGAAATTGCCAGTGAATACCGTTATCGCCAAAGCGTAGCGAATCCTAATCAGCTCGTCGTGGTTATTTCTCAGTCCGGTGAAACCGCTGATACCCTCGCCGCGTTACAGCACGCTAAATCAATGGGGCACATTCATACGTTAGCAATTTGTAATGTGCCTGAGTCTGCCATTGTGCGTGAAACACTGTTGCGCTTTATTACCCGTGCTGGCCCGGAAATTGGTGTTGCCTCTACGAAAGCTTTCACTACTCAGCTCAGCGCACTATTTTTGCTTACGCTCTTGTTGGCAAAGGCGAATCATCGGCTAGATGAAGCAGATGAAAAAGCTTATCTGGATGAGCTGCGCCACTTGCCCATCGCGGTTAAAAAAGTGCTGGCACTAGAGCCAAGCATCAAGGCGTGGTCAAAGCATTTTGCTAATAAGCAGCATGCGCTTTTCTTAGGCCGAGGCCGCCACTTCCCAATTGCATTGGAAGGGGCGCTGAAGCTAAAAGAAATCTCTTATATTCATGCAGAAGCTTACCCTGCTGGGGAATTGAAACACGGCCCGCTAGCATTAGTTGATGCTGATATGCCTGTGGTGGTAGTGGCGCCTAACGATGAGTTGTTAGAAAAGCTAAAAGCCAATATGCAGGAAGTGAGTGCCCGTGGCGGTCAGCTTTATGTGTTTGCCGATGGCGGCAGTACCGTTAAGCCAAGTGAGGGCATTAATGTGCTGGTTATGCCGGAAAACTACGGTTTGCTTTCCCCTGTGCTGCATGTCGTGGCACTTCAGTTGTTGTCGTACCACGTAGCGCTGGTAAAAGGCACCGACGTAGACAAGCCACGTAACTTGGCGAAAAGTGTCACCGTGGAGTAATTCAGGGGCGGCTTAGCCGCCTCTGCAGGTGCCTTAGTAGGAATGTGGGGCATTTCCGCTGTTCTATCATCCCCGCATGCCCGCTGTTCTGTCATTCCCGTATGTCTGCTGTTCTGTTATTCCCGCATGCCCTTAGCGGGAATCCAGTTTGGTTCAGGCATTCGGGGTCCCAGCGGGTAAGGTCAAGGTGGATTCCCGATAACCCCACTCGGGAATGACGGTTGTGTGGGGAGCCGATATTTTGGGGTCGAGAAGAGCCTTGCCGGGATCTCATGCTCTGGTTCGTTTTGGTAGGTAAGACAGAGAGGGGACCGGCGCTAGCCCTCCTGTCTCTACCTTGTGATCTAAAGTGCTGCGCTTATTCTATGAATCCAGGCTAAAAGTACTAAGTGAATCCGCATAAGTTATGGTGTATAAAGCGAGGCTT
>NZ_JABUZE010000167.1:0-23269 GCF_014897805.1 Halomonas sp. 3F2F | reverse complement strand
TCGCCATCTTCGTTTTCAGGTGAGTCTCGTGAATAAGCCGGGCTGAGCTGGGCCAGAATATGGACTCCACAACGGCAATAGGTATGGCATGGACGGCACCCAGATTCTAACTCTCGGCCTGGGCTTAGAAGAGCCCTGGGTCCTCAAGGACCAGCACCTGGATACCTCCGCTTGGATCTCTATGTCGAGGCGGAACGAGGCAGTCTCTATCCCTGTCCGGCGTGCGGTAAGACCTGCCAAGCTCACGACTTTGCCGACAAAACCTGGCGGCATCTGAACTTCTTTCAGCACCACTGTTACCTGCATGCTCGCGTGCCTCGCACGAAGTGTCCGGAACATGGCGTCAAACGCATAGAGGTGCCCTGGGCGCGGCCGGGCAGCGACTTCACCCTGCTGTTTGAGCAAGCGGCCATGTCACTGGTCAAGGAGATGCCGGTGCTGGCCGTCTCCCGGCAGTTGGAGATTTCCGACAAACGCCTATGGCGCATTGTGCATCACTACTTGGGCCGCCTGCTGAGGGAGCTGGATTTGTCCAAGGTGGCGACGGTCGGCGTGGACGAAACCGCGTCCCGGCGCGGTCATCGCTACGTCACGGTGTTCCTCGACATGCAGTGCAAGCAGGCACCGGTGATCTTCGCTGTTCCAGGCTGCGGCAAAGACGCCATCCAAGCTTTTAGCGCCTTCCTGACAGCCCATGGCGGCGATACGGACAATGTGGTCGAGGCGGTCTGCGACATGTCGCCCGCCTTCCTTAGCGGCATCACCGAACACCTTCCCAAGGCCGAGGTAACGGTCGACTGGTTCCACATCGTGCAGACCTTTACCAAGCGGCTGGACGAGGTACGCAAGAAAGAGCGCCGCGAACAGGAACACCCCAAGTCGCTGCGCTGGGCACTGCTGAAGAATCTGGACAACGAGAACCTGACACCCAAACAGCTGGCGGCGCTCCAGGCGTTAGTAGCCGATCAGAGCGCCACGGCCGATGCCTGGATAATCAAGGAAAAGCTACGCTGGATCCAGAAGGCTCCGACGCCCAGAGCGGCTCGGTGGCGCATCACGAACTACCTCAAGGTCATGCAAGCGGCGGTTTCTGAAAAGCCACTACTGAAGCCGATAGGAAAGGCCCTGGCGACACTTGAACGGCACGCGGAAGCAGTGGTCAGGCGCTGGCACTCGGGACTGACGAACGCAAGACTGGAAGGGATGAACGGCCTGTTTCAGGCGGCTCGGTCACGCGCACGTGGCTACCGGAACGAGGCCAACTTCATCGCCATGATCTACCTGATTGGCAGCCCGGTGGGCCGCCTGTTCGATCAGGCTAAATCCACATGAAGTGACGAAGAACCAAATTTTTCTACTATCGCAGAAACTGAACTGTTATCTAACAACTCAATCACTGTCTCACCCGTGGATAACGATGCCATTGCGGGAGCAGCAGACCTCAGCGTAGCTCTCGCCAATAGGCTAATGTGTCGGGATTAGGTAGCTGATATGGTGTTGCAGCAAGCGTTTTTTGTGGGGGCGCCTGTGGGGGCGAAACGAAAAATAAGCTAAATTACCAAGAGGATAACAGCACTAACTATCTGATTTATATGGCGTCCCTGGCAGGAGTCGAACCTGCGACCTGCCGCTTAGGAGGCGGCTGCTCTATCCTACTGAGCTACAGGGACTTATGGGGCGCATAGTATAGCGTGTTGGAGAGTGTCAGCCAACCGCGCAGTTAAATCCATCCTAGCAGGCGCAGCACAAAGATACCGCTGGTGACGGTGACGCTGGCCATTAAGGTGGTTATCGCGATGATATTGGCGGCCAGCGCTACATTGCCGTTAATTGCTTTTACCATGACAAAGCTGGCGGCGGCGGTTGGGCTGGCGAAGAACAGAAATAACAACCCCAACTGCTCTCCAGAGAACCCCACCGTCCACGCTGCCAGCGTGGAAATAAGCGGCAGCACAATCATTTTCATGCTACTGGCGCTTAATGCGATTTGGCTGCCGCTGCGCATGGTGGCGACCGAGAGCGTGGCGCCGACACAGATCAATGCTAGCGGTAACGTTAACGAGGCGAAGTAGTCGCCGGAGGTAATCAGCCAACTGGGCAGTGGAATCGAAAACGCCGTGAAAGGCAGCGCGGCGATCACAGAGATAATCAGTGGATTAGTGACGATATGCTTCGAAAGGCTGCGCCAATTTGTAGATTGCCCAGGTTGGTAGGCTGCCAAAGCCACCACCGAAAGTGCGTTATACATCACAATCACCACGCCAAGCAGCAGGCTACCGGCCGAAAGCCCGTAGTTGCCGTACATTCCCGCTGCCAGTGCTAACCCTACGATGCCGCAGTTACCCCGGAACGCGCCCTGAACATAAATACCGCGGTCGGCCTTAGGCACCCGATAGCTCGCCCATAGCCAACTGATCAGGAACTGCCCGAGTGTCGCGGCGGCAAAAAACAGCAGTAACGGCACATCTAACGCAACGCTTAGATCAGCTTTTATTAAACTCAAAAAAATCAGCGTGGGGAGCGTTGCTTTGAAGACGAGAGCGGACGCTGTGGAAACAAATTCTCTGTCGATCCACTTTAGGCGCTTTAAGCCGATGCCGACGAACACCATGGTAAAAACAGGTAACGTGATATCCAGCGTGCGGGAAAATAGCTCAAGTAGGTTCACGAAAGCACTCTCATTCGAATAAGCAGGCGCTTATATTCTACCGTCATTCGGGGTTTGTCGACTGATGGGAATAAATAAGGGTCTTAATAGAAGATTAACCCGAAGACGCAAAGGCCAAATGCACTTCAAATGCCACCGTTATTCAAATAACGACATTGGGTCTAATGCCTTTGGCAGTTTGACCACCACACTGTCTCGCCCATGCCCTTTGGCTTCGTAGCTGGCGGCATCCGCTCGGGAAAGTGCAACGTTATAGTTAGTGTCGTTCTCATCGAAGCTGGTCACCCCAATACTCAACGTCACGGTGTACTCTTTGCCTTCATGGGAAACCGACACTTCGCTCACCGCTTGGCGTAGCGATTCAGCAATGCGTTCTGCCTGGCCTAAGGTACAGCTCGGCAGCAGCACCCCAAATTCATCGCCACCTTGACGTGCCACGTGGTCGCTGCGACGAACTTCCCACGCGACTACCTGGGCAGTACGGCGCAGCATTTCGTCCCCTAACGCATGTCCACCTTCATCGTTAATCGGCTTGAAGTGATCAAGGTCGAACAATAGCAGCGCTGACGGCGTGCTGGTTTTCCGGAAGTCGGCAAAGGCCTCTTCAAGACGACGCTCAAAACCACGGCGGTTGAGCAGACCAGTTAATGGATCATGCTCGGCTTCCCAACGTTGAAGTGCTTCCTGCTCTCGGCGTTCGGTAATGTCTTTTACCACACCCACCAAGCCAAGCGAGTTACCCCCCTGGGAAAGCATGACCACACGGGCGTGAATCTCAAGCCATAGCATCTCTTTGTCGCTGCGTATAAAGCGCAGTTGACGCACATAGTCATTGCCGGTTTTTAAGCTATGCATCCACATATCTTTCGCGCCGGAACGATCATCTATATGGATTTGCTCAAGCCAGGCTTCCATAGGCATATCAGGTTCAATACCCAAGACATCTAATAACGCGGGGTTCATATAGGTAATGTCGCCGCCAAAGTCAGCCACAAACATTCCTTGGGGCGAGGCATTGAGCACCGAATCCAAAAATGCTTCACGCTCTTGAAGGTGCCCTACTAGCAGCTGACGCTCATTCTCAACACGATTAAAGGTACTGGCTACTTGTTTTAGCTCTTGCATATTGGTCGCAAGATCAACGCCAGAACGGCGCCCAAGCCCTACTTCACCAATCTGTGTTTCCAGCAGATTTAATGGCATTAAAATACGTGCCAGCAACCACCATAAAACAGGCATCATTAAGACCGCAGCGGCGCACCAAATCCACCATAGTTTATGGATAAAACCAGATAGCGGTAATTGAGCTTGCTTTAGAGGAAGGTAAAGCCCTACCACCCAGTTCGCCGACCATACCTGCGCATAGGACTGTAGACCCACTCGGCCATCAAGCAACTTACCAACGCCATCGCCCTGCCAGCCATCGAGCGCTAAGTCCAACAGCGGGATAGTCGTTGCATCAAAGCTATCGTTATTAATGAGCGCCCTATTCGGGTGATATAATACTTGGCCCGTTGCAGTTGAAACTGCGGCATAACCTTCACTACCCAATCGAATGGTTGCTAGGCGTTTGAATAATCCACTGCTATTTAAACTGACGGCCCCGCCAATCATGCCCGCGAACCGCCCGTCGCTGTCTAACCGGGGCACACTGACTAACACCATTGGCATTTCACTAGCCCGACCAACAAACGGCTCGCTCACATAAGGCCTTCGCGTGCCTCTGAGCATTCTAAAGTATTCAAGCTCTGCTGTATCGAGGCCCACACGCCCCGCCACTGCTGGCCAATCAGACACAATTCTGCCGCTGCTATTGCTGACAACGATTGCATCGAACCACGCCAATAGCGCATCGTTTTTGCTCAGCTCATAACCAAGCCATTCAGGGTCATTCGACATTCCAAGGACGTCGCTTAGTCGCTCTAACGCTTGAAAACGGTGGTCGATTTGCTGGGTAACCTCATCCGCAATCAGGTCGGCTTCATAACGCATGTGGGCCATATTCGCTTCTTGCACCATGGTTTTCCCCACCTGCCACGCCATCCCCAATACCAACCCAGCCAGTATCAACAGCGCACACAAAAGCCCCAGCAGCAGCCGGCCTTTTAAAGAGCCAAGGATTGATTTACTCAGCATCGATTCCCTAAACATCGATCTTTTGCAGGCAGCAGCCAGACGCACCAATCACCACCTTCTTATTAACGTTTGCTACCTCTGCGTCCAATGAGCCTGTCCCAATCGCGTTATAAACCGACAACTTACCAAAATAGAGGAAAAAGTGCGCGTTGGTGAAATTCAGCGTGGTTGTACTTTTGATATGTATCATTATGTAACAAAGAACCCTCTTACCGTAAGACCACTTTAGGCTTAATTGATAAGCTAGACCTTTTCACGTATGTTCGCCGCTTTAATTGTTTGCGTTTATATTTCCGCTTGTTTTTGACACTATTTCGGCTCTTTCATGGCAAAACTAATAGCAGGCTATACATCTCCCGGTATTACCAAGATCAACGCGCTTGCTTCTTTTTTGCCTGAATACTCGCATTTTTCACGCATTAGACCACTGAGCTCGAAACCGAATGCGGTGATTGGCTGGGGGCTCAAACCCACAAGTGATGGTGCTCGCCATTATGCCGCTCGTCACCGCCTACCGTATGTCGCTCTTGAGGATGGCTTTCTTCGTTCTTTAGGACTAGGCGTCGAAGGCTATCAGCCTCATAGCATGGTCGTCGATTACACGGGCATCTATTATGACGCCTCTCGACCTAGTGATTTAGAAAACTGGCTCAATCATGCCACGTTTGACACCGAAGAGCTTGCCCAGGCCACGCGCTGCATTGAGCAACTATCGCGTTATCGCTTATCGAAATACAACCACGCGCCTGATTACTCGCTTCCCGTTGCTGGAACTGACAATGTTGGGACTGACACTGTATCTGGGACTAACAATGTATTAGTGGTGGATCAAACGGCAGGCGATGCCTCTATTCACTATGGCGGTGCTAACGCAGACAGTTTTCGGCAAATGTTAGCGTGCGCTTTAAACAACCATCCTGATGCCGATATTTTTATTAAAGTACATCCTGACGTTATCGCAGGCAAAAAGCAGGGGCATCTAGCAGATGCTCACGATCACCCTCGTTGCCATATCATCAGCGATAACATTAACCCCTGGGCACTGTTTGACCGAGTCAAAACCGTTTATGTCGTCACCAGCCAGTTAGGTTTCGAAGCCTTGATGGCCGGTAAGCAAGTGCACTGCTTTGGCCTGCCCTTCTATGCGGGATGGGGATTAACGCACGATCAGCTCAGCTGTACACGTAGAAGAGTCTCTCGGCGTTTGGAAGAGGTATTTGCCGCCGCCTATCTTCGTTACACCCGATATGCCAACCCCTACACAGGCAAGGCCGCGACGCTGGAAGAAACGATTGCTCTGATTGCCGACCAAAAGCGTCAGCAAGAGCGCCTGCGTGGTGAGTGGTTAGCCTGTGGCTTCTCTTCATGGAAGAAGCGCTTCATTGGCCACTTTCTTGGCCCAGCGGCACGCATTGAATATCAAAAAGAGCTGCCAGCCGCTTTCTCAACGGAGGCTGAAAAACCCAACCTACTGGTGTGGTCTAGCCGTATTAACGATGACTTTAAAGCCCGCCACCGCGACCATATAGCGGCACTATGGCGAATGGAGGACGGCTTTATACGCTCCGTGGGCCTGGGGGTAGACCTCACTCAGCCACTCTCTTTGGTCATTGATCGACAGGGCATTTACTACGACCCAAGCCAGCCCAGCGAGCTAGAAACGTTGCTCAATAGCGCTGATTTCAGCGATGACTTATTAGAGCGAGCGGAACGATTGCGCGAACGGTTGGTCGCATTGAAGCTTTCCAAATATAATGTACCGGGCAAAGCAGCCATTGAATTGCCCGCCAACAAACACATTATTTTGGTGCCTGGCCAGGTAGAAAGCGATGCGTCAATTGCCACAGGGTCGCCAGAGATAAGCACTAACAGTGCGCTGTTAAAAGCCGTACGGGACACCAACCCCGATGCTTTTATCGTTTACAAAGCCCACCCTGACGTGATTACCGGTGCCCGTGTCGGAGCACTCGATACCAACGCCAAACGCCTGTATGATCTCGACGCTAGTCATATCGATATCACCATATTGTTAGCACGCGTTGATGCAGTGCATACCATGAGCTCGCTCACTGGTTTTGAAGCGCTACTTCGTCGACGCCAGGTATGCACCTATGGCCTTCCGTTTTATGCCGGCTGGGGGCTAACCCAGGATGCCATGCACTGCCCGCGACGCAACCGGGCGCTGTCGCTGGATGCGCTAGTCGCAGGAACACTGCTTCTATACCCAAGCTACGTCGATCCCGGCTCTCGACAGCTGTGTAATGCTGAAACGGTAGTCAGCCTGTTGGAGCAGGCTAAATTAGAACAAGTTAAGTCTCAAAAACATATGCTTACATGGAAGCAGCGGCTATATCGCTGCTATCGTAACTTATTCATTGGAAGTCATTAAGTTGAAGCAAAAGCGTGCATTCTTATTTCTCCAAGGCGTCTGCTCGCCCTTTTACCAGCGTCTCGCCCGTCGGCTAACCGACGATGGCCATCGCGTGGTAAAGGTTAACTTCAACGCTGGCGATATCGTCTACTGGCAGCGCACCCATAGCCAGAACCATTTGTTTCGCGGCCCGCTAAGCGAGCTACCGGCTTATATCCAGTCGTTGTGGCAACGTTACGACATTACCGATCAGGTGCTGTTTGGTGACCGGCGTCCGATTCACCGCCCCGCGGTTGACTTAGCATCCGCGGCTGGCATTCGTACCCACGTCTTTGAAGAAGGCTACTTTCGCCCTTTCTGGGTCACCCTTGAACGCGAGGGTGTTAATGGTCACTCGCTGCTGCCCAGAGACCCCAAGTGGTTTTTTGAAACTGGCAAAGCGCTGCCCAAACTCCCTGCACCGGTTCGCTTTCGTTCGTCTTTTAAAATCCGTGCCGCTCACGACATGTGCTATCACCTGGCGGGGTTAGCGAATCCTCTGGTGGCTCCCCACTATCGTAACCATGCGCCGATCACTGCGCCGGTGGAGTATGCGGGCTACGCCAAACGCTTTACCTTACTTAAGTACTGGAAAAAGCGTGATGCTGCGCGGATTAAAAACCTTATCGAAGGCGGAAAGCCTTATTTTATGCTGCCGCTGCAGCTCAACACCGATGCGCAGATTCGCGACCACTCACCTTATGCCAATATGGAAGAGGTGATGGATCACGTGATGGGATCCTTTGCGCTAAACGCCCCTAGTGATGCGCTGCTGTGTATAAAAAACCACCCGCTGGATATGGGGCTGGTTAATTACCCGAACATCATTAAAAGGCTGGAAGATTTTTACGGCCTACATGGGCGCATCATTTACCTGGAATCAGGCAATCTCAACCCATTGCTTAAACACGCCACGGGCACCGTCACAGTAAACAGCACGGTCGGCATTGTTTCCCTTGAAAAACAGTGTCCTACCTTTGCGCTCAGCGACCCCATCTACAATTTAGCGGGCCTCACCTACGAAGGCTCTCTAGACGAGTTTTGGCACCAACCGCCGCTGCCCAGCCAAGCGCTCTTTGGCTATTTTCGCAACACGGTGATGTACACGACGCAAATTAATGGTGGTTTTTACTGCCAACCCAGTATCGATTTAGCGGTGAACAATGCAGCGCGTATACTAGAAGCCTGCCCTTCACCACTGGAGACGTTGCTGTGAGCGTTGGTGTGAACGTTGATGTAACGACCTCTTACCCTTCTAATGCACCCCGCTGCGTGCTGATTACCGGTGCCACCGGTGCAATAGGCGGGGCGCTAGCCCGTGCTTATGCAGCCCCTGCTACGCACTTGGTGCTACACGGCCGCAACCAGCAGACGCTTGAAGGGTTGGCGATGGCGTGTCGAGAAAAAGGCGCACAGGTGTCGCTATCATCAGCCAGCTTAACCGACCAAAGCGAACTCAACGACTGGCTTGATGCGCTATGTGCCGAGCACGTTCCAGATATTGTGATTGCCAATGCGGGCATCAATACTCATCCAAGCGCAAGCACGCTAGAACCGTGGGACGAGGTTCAAGCGCTACTCGATGTCAACTTGAAAGCTCCCATTGCAATGGCCCAGCGACTGGTTCCCGCCATGCAAGCACGCGGCAGCGGTCAATTGGTGTTTATTAGCTCGTTGGCAGGCTGGCACGGCCTACCGACAACGCCAAGCTACAGCGCCAGCAAAGCGGGCATCAAAGCCTACGGAGAAGGCCTAAGAGGCTTACTCGAACCCCATGGCATTGGTGTGACCGTGGTAATGCCTGGCTACGTCACTTCCGCCATGTGCAATGCCATGCCTGGCCCCAAGCCTTGGGAATGGCCGCCGGAGCGGGCTGCCAACGCCATACAACGTGGCATCACCGCTAACCGCGCTCGTATCAGTTTTCCCTTCCCGCTGAATTTCGGTACTTGGTGGCTGGCCGTGCTACCGGCGGGCATTTCTCAATGGCTCATCAAACGCCTTGGCTTTAATCATACCGGGGGCGCGTAGCGTGGCGTTCTTTCTATCATCCACATTTATTAGCCCACTGTTAGTAGGCTTGTTAGGTAGTGTGCTGTTCGAGGCACTGCTGAGCCCTCGCCCACAACCGTTTTGGAAACGCGGCATAGCCGCAAACACGCTGCACCTTGGTAGCTGGTTACTGTTGTTTGGCGCCTTTATGCTGCTTCTGCAACGCCCTTGGTTTGCTGTTGTTTTCATCTTATCGCTGCAACTCGTGGTCGTGCAGTCCAGCAATACTAAATCACGCACGTTGAACGAACCCTTTATTTGCCATGATTTTGAATACTTCTGGGATGCTATTTTGCACCCGCGTCTGTATGTGCCTTTTTTCGGCATTGGTCTCGCCATTGCTGCCAGCAGCGCCGGTGCGGTTGCGATTGGTAGCTTTTTGGTTTTTGAACCATCGCTAATTCGCCAATGGGGCGGCACTGCGTTTCTAGTGAATAGCCTAATGCTGATAGCAATCGGTGCGCTGCTCGTTTGGCTGGGGTGGCGAAAACTGCCGCCTATCACACTGACCCCTAACATTGACCTAGATCGACTGGGACTATTTTCAAGCCTGTGGGCATACGGCATTGCCCTGATGCGCTCACAACCGCCCACACCCGAGACATCGCCCTTTCAGCCACTTGCTCAACATCGGTCACTTGATCAACATAGCCTTGAGCTAGACGCCGATGCGGCAAAGCCAAACGTTGTGCTGGTACAAAGTGAATCGTTTTTTGATCCTCGCCCCTGGTGTAGCGAGATTGCCGCTGACTTACTGCCGAATTATGACGCTACCTGCCAGGAAGCTGTCGTGCAGGGAGCGCTGAATGTGCCCGCATGGGGCGCAAACACTGTGCGCACCGAATGCGCCGTTTTAACTGGCATAGCGCCTGACACCTGGGGACCGCGCCAGTTTAATCCTTACCGTACGCTGTCGCGCCACACACTGCCCAGCATTGCCAGTGCATTCAAAGCCCAAGGCTATCGAACTGTTTGTGTTCACCCTTACCCGGCTACCTTCTACATGCGTGACAGCGTTATTCCCAAACTAGGGTTTGAGACGTTTATCGACATTCGCGCATTCGAAAGCCAGGATAAGCATGGCCAGTACATTGGTGACCAAGCCGTTGCACGAAAAGTTGGACGCCTGCTTGAAGATAACGATAATAGGCCTCTCTTTGTGTTTGTGATTACCATGGAGAATCACGGCCCTTTACACTTAGAAGCACCGGAAAAGGCTAGGGTAGCGTCAACATTGCCTACTGCACCGTGGCCGCTACCGCATCATTTACGGGATTTAGCTGTTTACCTGCACCATTTGGGTGAATCAGATAAAATGCTCGGAAGCGTTAAAGCAGCGCTAAACTCTGCTATAAGACCAGGGCTGCTGGGCTGGTACGGTGACCACGTACCCATACTGCCTGCCGCATATAGGCACTATTCGCCTCCTGCTAGCAGCACCCCGTACATGATATGGTCAACGGTAGTAGATCGTAATTTGCATGATAAGACGCCCATTGAGCGCGCGTCGTGCACGCTGGAAGCAAACGAACTTGGCGTCTACCTATTTAAACGAGCGTTTGGACGCGATATAAGTAGCGATGTGATCAAGGCAGAACCAGAACCTCAGGAGCAAGAATGACTAAACGCGTTGCCATTATCGGCGCCGCCCATCGTTTCCCCGGCACCACACCTGAAACGTTCTGGCAGGACCTGCAAGCCGAAAAAGACCTCGTCACCCAAGTGGCCCCCGGCCGCTGGAGCCTCGATGCTTTCCAGCATCCGGACAAACGCCATCCCGGCACCAGCGTCACCTTTGCCGCGGGTAGCCTAGGCGATATAAGCGGATTCGACGCAGAGTTTTTCGGTATTTCGCCCCGTGAAGCGGCGAACATGGACCCGCAACAGCGCATGCTGTTGGAGCTTAGCTGGGAAGCCATGGAAAGCGCGGGCATCGTGCCCAGCACCCTGCGCGGTAGCCAGTGCGGCGTTTTCCTTGGCATCGCCAGCCTTGATTACTCCTATCGCCTTGCCGATGACATGGCGGCGATTGATGCCTCGACCGCGACCGGTAATACCTCAAGTATCGCCTCTAACCGGCTTTCTTACGTCTTTGATCTACATGGCCCCAGCATGTCGCTGGATACCGCCTGTTCCTCTTCCATGGTGGCCTTCCACCAGGCATGCCAATCGATTCGCAGCGGCGAAACCAATATGGCGCTAGCAGGTGGCATCAGTCTGCACCTGCACCCCTATGGTTTTATTATTTTTTCTAAGGCCAGCATGCTCTCGCCCACTGGCCGCTGCCAAGTCTTCGATGAAGCCGGTAATGGTTACGTGCGCTCCGAGGGTGCCGGGCTGTTTTTGCTAAAAGATTATGATCAAGCCGTGGCCGACGGCGATAATATCCTGGCCGTGGTAGCAGGCTCAGCGGTTAACACTGACGGCCACAAATCTGGCCTTACGGTGCCCAACCCCAGCGCCCAAATTGAATTAATGCGCCGCGCCTACGAACAGGCTGGCATTTCGCCGGACGAGATCGACTACCTTGAAGCTCACGGCACCGGCACCGCCGTTGGCGACCCCATTGAAACCCGGGCTATCGGCGAAGCACTCGGCAAGCATCGTAAAACACCACTTCTGATTGGCTCAGTGAAAAGTAATCTCGGCCATTTAGAAACGGCATCTGGCGTTGCCGGGCTTGCTAAAGCGCTGTACAGCCTGCAGCACCGTGAAGTGCCCGCCACCATTGGTATACGCAATCTTAATCCACGCATCAAATTTGATGAGTGGAACATTAGCGTGGTCACCAAAGCTCAAGCGCTCAAAAAACAGGGCCGCTTGGTCATTGGCGTCAACTCCTTTGGTTTTGGTGGCGCCAATGCTCACGTCATACTGGAAAGTGCCCCCGAAAAAGCACCAGCACCTCGCCAAGTGCCCGATGCTGCGCTACCCGTTCGTATTAGCGCACGAAGCCAGGAAGCACTGGCGGCTAATGCCCGTGCCCTAGCTAATTTCCTACGCGAAAGCGACCATGCTTTCTATGATACCGCCCACACGCTGAACAGCCACCGCGAACAACACACGTTTGGCGCGCTCTGTTTCGCCCAAACAGCTGAGGCCGCCGCCAGCGCGCTCAGCCAGTTTGCTGAAGGTGAAACCAACAGCGTTGTGACACTGGAGCGCTTAGCTAACGCCCGAGGCCCAGTGTTTGTTTACGACGGGAACGGCTGCCAATGGGAAACCATGGGTCACGACCTGCTAGACAGCGAACCCGTGTTTAGCGACGCCATTGATCGTGTAGATACCCTGTTCCAGAAGCATGGTGATTTTTCACTGCGTGACGAGCTTGCGGGCCGTAACCAGGAAGAGTCCAGCGAAGGGCGCTTTGAGCGCACCGAAATCGCCCAACCCGCCCTGTTTGCACTGCAGGTCGCGTTAACCGAATGGCTTAAATCCAAGGGTATCGTGCCCACCGCCGTATTCGGCCACAGCGTTGGCGAAGTTGCTGCCGCCTGGGCATCCGGCGCATTAACGTTAGAAGACGCCGTTAAAGTTATTTATTACCGCAGTTTCTACCAGGGCAAAACCCGTGGTCTTGGGGAAATGACGGCTGTCGCTATCAGCGCGGAAGAGATCGCTCCCTGGCTTGAAAAACCCGAATTTAGCAACATTAGCCTGGCAGGCATTAACAGCCCCAAAGGCATTACGTTAGCAGGTGATCGTGACCAGCTAAGCGCCATTGAAGCAGCCCTTAGCGAACAGAGCACCTTCGCAAAGCGCCTGCCACTGGACTACGCCTTCCACAGCCCCGCCATGGACAGCATCAAAGCAGGCGTCGTGGAAGCCTTGGCTGACATTCGTCCAGGCGCCACGCAGATTCCTTATGTGTCCACCGTGACCGGCACCATCAGTGAAGGCACACAGCTGGATGCCCATTACTGGTGGCTCAATATTCGTGAGCCCGTCCTATTTGACAACGCCGCTACGGTGCTTATTGAGCAGGGTTACAATGTCTTTGTGGAAGTCGGCGCGCACCCCATCCTGCGCCGCTATATGAACGACTCCTTACGCCAGCAAGAGCGTAGCGGATTAGTGCTAGGCACCATTGAACGGCATAAGTCAGGCGCAGATGGTTTAACCCGCTGCCTCGGCCAATTGTTGCTAAGCGGGTTAAGCCTCGATAGCCACCACTTCTTCCCTGTAGAAGGCCAGCGCGTCCTGCTGCCACACTACGCCTGGCAACGCACCCAACTTTGGGTGCAAGGCACCAACGATGGCCAAGGGTTGCTTTCCCGCTATTATCAGCACCCATTACTTGGCTACCCATTGGCGCAGCAGGATCACACCTGGGAAAGCCAGCTGGATACCAAGCGCCAGCCATGGCTGGCCGACCACGTCGTTGGCGAAGGTGCAGTCTTCCCGGGTGCGGGGTTTGTGGAGCTTACGCTAGCAGCGGCCCTGCAGCAGAAAGACACACCGATTTTAGACATTGAAGAGCTGGAGATTCGCGCTCCCTTACTGTTGGATGGGCCCAATGGGCGCACCATGCGCTTGACGCTGGATCCAGACGACGGCCGCTTAGCCATCCACTCCCGCGAGCCAGCCACCGGTAGCGAATGGCAGCTAAATGCCGTTGCTCGCCGCATGCGCGAAAGCCGCGGCTTCTTGCTCAACCGAAAAGCACCAAGCCTGCCAAGCCGCGCGCCAGACTATACCCTGGCCGAGCACTTGCAGATGGCCGAACGTATCGGACTGCATTACGGGCCTGCGTTCCAAGCCATTAGCCGTGGCTGGATTGAAGGCGACAGCGTCATTGGTGAAATTACCCTATCCGATAGTGTCCAGTCGCAGCTCGATACGCTGCACGTTCATCCGGGCATTTTGGATAGTGCTTTTCAGATGTTTATTCCGCTGCTAGCTCAACACAACGAGTTTGCAGCCCAGCTAGCCTTTGTGCCAGTTCGTGTTGGGCGCATCCAGGTGAACGCTGAAGCCGGTGCCCCGGTGCTGGCGCGAGCAGTAATGGGTAAACGCGCGCCCCACTCCTTCACCGCCGACTTCGAACTGTATGACGCCGCCGGTAACGCCGTGGCCGTGCTTAGTGAAACCCGCTTCAAGGCGATTCGCTTAAACCGCGCTCATCACCAGCATTTTAGCTACCTGGATGTTGAGTTAACGCCTGCTCCGCTAAACGCGGCGACGCTTTCGCTGCCAGGCAGTGCACTCGCCCGGCTGGCTGGGCTAAGCGATGCGTTTACCGCCAGTACTGGTCAACGCTATGCCCAAGAAGTATCACCGCTGCTCGATAGCCTTAGCGAAGCCTTTACTGGTGTTAATGTTAACGTCGGCGAAGATCAGCTCGCACCGGAAACCATTTGGCAGTTACTGGTACAGGATTACCCCGACTATTTTGCGCCGATTCATATGGTGGGTCGCTTAGGGCTACACCGTGAGCAATTGTCCAGCGGCAACGACACCCTTGAAAGCCTAGGCATTACCACTGAGCACCTAGCAGGCATTAATCGCGTCCTTATCGGCGAAAACGGCTGGCAAGTGTTAGCCGCCGAGCTTGGCGCATTAATGGAAGCCACGCTAGCCACGCTGCCCACCGGTCAGCGGCTGCAGTTGTTAGAAGCAGGTCCCTGTACTCCCGCTCTGGGCCAGCGACTGCTCGAACAGCTAGCGAATACGACTATCTCTAAAGATGCGCACCACTACCGCGCCATTACCACCAGCAACACGGCTCGCCATCAGGCGGAACAGCTTCAAGAACGTTTCCCGCTGATGGATATTCAGCCACTGGAAGATTCACTGCCAGCGCTTAGCCCTGCAGAGAAAGCCCAGCTGGCGTTTATCAGCGTGGACGTGACCCAGCCTGAACGCACCCGCCAGTTGATTGAAGCGCTGCCAGGCCAGCTTGCGCCAGGCGCTCAGGTAATGGTGATTGGTGTCCACCCGAGCCGTTGGCTTGATGACTTACTGGCGACACCCGGCATCGACCAAACCGCCCTGGAACAAGACAACCTAGTCGAGTGGTTAGCGCAACAAGGCCTCAGCGTTTCGCCGCCGGTTGAGCTGGAAGAGAATGGTGCTTACCTACTGCATGGCCAATACGCAGCAAGCAATGACTCGCTGACGCAAACGGCAGCAGAGGCCTACCATTTGCTTGTCTCTGACGCGGAGCACGAAGCACTTGCTGCCCAGCTTGCAGAGCGGTTAGGCACCGCCAACACATGGCTAACCGTCAGCGACGCAACCCCGCAAGCACTGTTAAATACAGCGCTAGGTGAACGCGAAGACGTACCTGCCGCACTCAATGTGATTGATCTGCGTGGGCTTAAGGGCTGTACAACCGCCGCTCAAACCCAACGCTGCTACATGGCACAGCAGTGGTCACTGGCATTAGAAGCAAGCGGGCTGGAAAGCCAAGGCAGCCGTGTCACGCTTTGGCTACCGACCCAGTCTGCCAGTACAGGCGATGACGCCGCGCTATGGGGCTTTGGTCGTTCGCTCGCCAATGAAGCGGTTGGCCATAGCGTCACGCTGATCGATCTACCAAATGTTCCCAGCGATGCGACGTTAAACGCCTTTGCAGCGTCGCTTGCTACGCCAGATAGCGAAAACGAGCTGGTAATAACGGTTGAAGGCGAGCGGTTTGCTACCCGCCTTCGTACCCTGCCCGCTCCTCACCCGGTCAAACAGGCAAGTACTGCACCTCATCAGGCAATGACGCTGGGCTTTGCCCTACCAGGGCAACTGCGTCAGCTGCAGTGGCGGCCACGCCCACTGCCTGAACTTGGCGCGGATGACGTTGAAATTCGCGTCAAAGCGACCGGTCTCAACTTCCGCGATGTCATGTACACCCTTGGCTTACTGTCTGATGAAGCGATTGAAAATGGCTTCGCTGGCCCGACTCTAGGGCTTGAGTTCTCGGGTGAGATTATCGCGGTGGGTGCCAATGTTCAGCACGTTGCGCCCGGTCAGGCGGTCGTGGGCTTTGGACCCGCCAGCTTCAGCGACCGACTCATTGCTAGCCAACACGCCGTCGCGCCCCTGCCGGAAGGCGTCAGCTATGCTGCTGCCGCGACGATACCGACCACGTTCTTCACCGTGTACTACGCGCTAAAACATCTAGCGCGCCTGGAGCCCGGTGAGAAAGTACTGATTCATGGTGCCGCTGGCGGTGTGGGTATTGCCGCGCTGCAAATTGCCCAGTGGCTGGGCGCCGATATCTACGCCACCGTTGGCTCTGAAGAGAAGCGCGACTTCCTGCGCCTTATGGGTGAAGAGCGTATTTACGACTCCCGCTCGCTGACATTTGCCGAAGAGATCCTAGAGGACACGCAAGGCGAAGGCTTGGATGTCGTACTGAACTCATTGGCAGGCGAAGCGATTAACCAAAACCTCCGCGCATTGCGCCCGTTTGGCCGCTTCCTAGAATTAGGTAAACGGGATTTCTATGAAAATACTCATATTGGCCTACGCCCGTTCCGCAACAACTTAATCTACTTCGGCATCGACTCTGACCAGTTGATGAAAGTGCAGCCTGCCCTCACCCAGCGCCTGTTCGGTGAAATGATGGCGCTATTTAACGATGGCACACTCAGCCCGCTGCCGTTCACGGCGTTCAGTCACAACCAAGTGATTGATGCCTTCCGTTATATGCAGCAAGCACGCCAGATCGGCAAAGTGGTAGTCACCTACGAACAGCCTATTGCTCCACCGCGTAACGAGCTATTAGGCACCGGCGCGATGACACTCGCAGCCGACGCCAGCTATCTAGTGACCGGTGGCTTAGGTGGCTTTGGCCTAAAAACGGCTCAATGGTTAGTCAGCAAAGGCGCACGTCAGCTTATCCTGCTAAGCCGCAGCGGTCCCGCTAGCGAAGAAGCCCAAGCTGCTATCGCGACCTTTGAAGCCCAAGGCGTGAAAGTACTGGCTGCGGCCTGTGATATTACCGATTACGACGCGCTAGCAAGCATTATGGCGCGCGTGCAACGCGAACTTAGCCCGCTGCGTGGCATCGTGCATGCCGCCACAGTGATCGACGACGGCTTGATTCGCAACTTAGATGTCGAGCGTATTCAAAAGGTGCTGGCCCCTAAAATTGACGGCGCCCGTCACCTGGATGCTCTCACCCAGGGCATCTCACTCGACTTCTTTGTGCTCTACTCCTCGGCGACGACGCTATTTGGTAACCCAGGGCAGGCCAATTACGTTGCCGCTAACCACTGGCTAGAAGCTTTTGCTGCCCGCCGCCGTGCCGCTGGCCTAGCGGCTACCTGCGTACGCTGGGGGGCGATTGAAGATGTCGGCTTCCTGGCACGCAACACGCGCACCCGGGATGCGCTGCAAGAGCGCTTAGGCGGTTCTGCACTTCGCTCGGATGACGCCCTCAACGTGCTTGAGCAAATGCTGCTGACCCCAGGGCCAAGCCTTGGTGTTCTTGAACTTGAATGGGGCGCACTGGCACGCTTCTTACCCACCGCCCAGGCACCACGGTTTAACGAAATTGCCCGCACCAGCGATGATGATGGCAGCGTTGACCACGATGACGATATCAGTGCGCTACTGGCCGACCTCTCGCCAGAAGAGCTGCATAGCACCATTACCGACCTACTGCGCGCAGAACTAGCCAGTATCCTGCTGATTGATGAAGAGAAAATCGACATCAACCGTTCGGTATACGATATGGGGTTTGATTCGCTCATGGGCGTTGAATTGATGACCGCCATCGAGAACCGCCTGAACGTGCAAGTACCGGTGATGGTGTTGAGTGAAGCGTCAACGCTGAACAAACTGGCAGGTGTGCTGATTCAAAAATTACATCAGCATGACAATGATGTTGAAGAAGCGCCACAAGATGCGTTAGCCTCTCTGGCCGCTCGCCACGGGGCGGACGGGCTCAACAATGAGTCGGCTTCAACATCTACCACCGAGACACCATGACCGTAAAGCGCTCTGAACTGAAACGACAGCTGCTGGAACAGGCACGCAAGCGCCCAACGCCCCGTGCCACCAGCACCCAAGCCACTGCTATCTCAGGCGCCGAGGCAACTCGGACTGTTCCCGAGCGCTTTACACGATTTGATGCCCACCCGGGTTATCAGCAGCTAGTCATGATGCGCCAGGGCGCTAAACAGCTCGGGCTTATAGACCCGTTCTTTAAAGTCCATGACGGCCTCGCCGGTGCTACCAGCGTGATTGATGGACATGAGTGCATTAATTTTGCCAGCTACAACTACCTGGGTTACTCCGGTGACCCACGGGTTGTTCAAGCGGCATCCGACGCAGCGGCTCACTACGGCACCTCCGTCTCTGCCAGTCGCGTCGTCTCGGGTGAACGACCTATTCACGGCGAACTAGAGCAAGCGATCGCCAACATCTATGGTGTTGAAGACGCGGTTGTTTTTGTCAGCGGTCACGCAACCAATGTGTCTACCCTTGGCTATCTATTGGGCCCGAAAGACCTTGTGCTTCACGACGAGTACATCCACAACAGCTCATTGGTCGGCGCGCAGCTGTCAGGCGCAAAGCGCATGTCCTTTAGTCATAACGACCCTGCCGCACTCGACGCGCTGTTAAGTCGTCATCGCCATCAATTTGAACGCGTTCTTGTGGTCATTGAAGGGCTTTACAGCATGGATGGCGACATCCCCGACCTACCCCGCTTTATTGAACTAAAGCAACGCCATCGGGCGTGGCTGATGGTCGATGAAGCGCATTCGTTTGGCGTCATGGGCGACACTGGCCTAGGCTTAAGAGAGCACTTTGCGATTGACCCAATCGATGTCGATATCTGGATGGGTACGATGAGCAAAACGCTATCAGGCTGCGGGGGCTATATCGCAGGCAATAAAGCGCTGGTCGAAACACTGCGCTACTTTGCACCCGGTTTTCTTTACAGCGTCGGCATGCCCGCCCAAGTGGCCGCGCCTTCACTTAAAGTACTGGAATTGATGCCCCAGGAAACCGAGCGCGTTACCCAGCTACAGGCTATTTCGCACTACTTCCTGGAGCAGGCGCAAGCTAGGGGAATGGACACCGGTCATAGCATTGGCTCTGCCGTCGTACCCGTTATTGTGGGTAGCTCGCCGCTCGCGGCACACCTCTCCCATGCGCTGCTTGCGCAGCACATTAACGTGCAGCCTATTCTGTATCCTGCGGTTCCCGAGAAAAGCGCGCGGCTGCGTTTTTTCCTTTCCTGTGAACACACCAAAGACCATATTGACCAAACGCTGGATGCACTCGCGCTACTGCTCGCCAATGCCAAAGGGTGATTTATGGATGAATTCGAAACCCAATCAGAGTGGATTAAACCCTGCTGGTATGTAATTCAATGCAAAGGTGGCGAGTCATTTCGCGCCGCTGAACACCTCACCAATCAAGGGTACGAGGTGTTCCACCCAGTGCTGAACGCTAAACGTAAGCGCCAAGGCAAGCTTACGCTGGTGAACGAGCCACTTTTCCCCTATTACCTGTTTATCCGGCTGGATCAAACCGTCAGCAACTGGCGGCCCATTCGCTCCACCCGCGGGGTACTGCGCCTACTCACCTTTGGCAACACGCCCATTGCCGTGCCAGATGCACTAGTAGACACCCTACGCGCACAGCCGCATCACCAGGAAGGCAGCCACAGCTACTTCTGCGCAGGGGAAACCGTGACGATCACCGACGGCCCCTTCAAAGATTTAGAAGCCGTCTTCAAACGGTGTAAAGGCGAAGAGCGCGCTATCGTGCTGCTTAACGTGCTACAACGCCCACAGGATGTTGAGATCTCTGTCGACAACTTACAGAAGCGCGAGGGGTGATACTCCCCTCTCTTTATCGATGAAACTGCTTCTCTCGCTCGGGCTGCCAGAAAATCGCATCGATACGTAGGCGTACTTCGGTGTTGTTGGGTAGCGGCCACTCAATAACATCGCCCACTCGTAAGCCAATTAACGCCGCGCCAATTGGCGCCATCACCGAAATTCCATCCTCAACGCTTTCAAGTGCATGAGGATACACTAACGTTCGAATCATCTGACGTTCGCGGGTCAGGTCAGTAAAGCGTATCTGGCTGTTCATGCTAACCACATCTTCAGGGATATCCTGAGGGTCAAGTACCTCTCCGCGCTCCAACTCTTCTTCCAGTAGCTCCGCTACCATCATGTCTTTTTCAGATGCATTATCAATCAGGCGCTGAAGTCGTTCAGCATCAAGTCGATTAATGATAATAGAAGGACGCTGCCCCATCTCTACTCTCCTTGGAAAGCAATCAATAGTGATGTTAGTGAGCATAAAACGCACCAACGAAAACAGCCCTTCCCCAGAGGGAAAGGACTGTGTCACGACAGTGTATGTGGTTTAGCTAATAAAAGCGATTAGATAACGCCCTGCTCAATCATCGCATCGGCCACTTTGCGGAAGCCCGCAATATTGGCACCCAATACAAGATTGTCAGGTTCACCAAACTCACTTGCCGTATCCGCACACTGACGATGAATATCCGCCATAATCTGTTTAAGCTTCTGGTCAACTTTCTCTAACGGCCACTGCTCCATACTACTGTTCTGGGCCATCTCCAACTGACTCGTCGCCACGCCACCTGCATTCGCTGCTTTTCCGGGCCCATAGGCAATTTTAGCCTCTAAAAAGACATCTACCGCCTCTTTGGTGGAAGGCATATTAGCGCCCTCGCTCACGCAGGTAACGCCATTCGCCAACAGTGTTTTGGCATCGGCTTCGGTCAGCTCATTTTGCGTCGCGCAAGGGAATGCCGCCTCGCCTTCAATACGCCAAACCGCGTGGCCGTCCTGCGGGTAATCCCGAGCCGAAATATACTGAGCTTCCGGGTGCTCATGCAGGTAGCTTTCCAACGATACACGCTGGACTTCTTTTAACTGTTTTAGCAGGCCTAAATCGATACCGCTAGGGTCGTGAATAGTCCCCTTGGAATCACTACAGGTAACGGGCTTGGCACCCAGCTCATAGAGCTTCTCGATCGTATAAATCGCCACATTACCCGCACCAGATACCAAGCAGGTTTTACCACGCAAGGCTTCGCCTTTCGCTGCCAGCATGTTCTCGGCAAAATAAACCGCACCGTAGCCAGTCGCCTCTTTGCGACCGAGGGAACCACCCCAGTTTAGGCCTTTCCCAGTCAGCACGCCCTCGTAACGGCCCGTTAAACGCTTATATTGACCAAATAGATAACCAATTTCTCGTCCACCAACGCCAATGTCCCCAGCGGGCACATCGGTATGCGGCCCAATATGACGATAAAGCTCCGACATAAACGCCTGACAGAAGCGCATGATTTCGTTGTCAGACTTCCCTTTTGGGTCAAAGTCAGCGCCACCCTTACCACCGCCAATCGGCAACCCCGTTAACGCGTTTTTGAAGATTTGCTCAAACCCTAAAAATTTAATGGTGCCCGACGTCACGCTGGGGTGAAAACGCAAACCGCCTTTATAAGGGCCAAGCGCCGAATTAAATTGCACGCGATAGCCTTTGTTGACTTGTACACGACCAGCATCATCCACCCAGCTCACCCGGAACATGACCTGACGCTCCGGCTCAACAATGCGCTCAATAATACTGTGCTGATGGTAATGCGGCGCACGTTCGAACAATGGGCGAAGACATTCAAGCACTTCCTCAGTGGCTTGATAAAACTCAGTTTGTGCAGGGCTACTTTTCGCTAAACGTGTCAGCGTATCGTGAACATAAGGCATATACAGTCACCCTTTTATAGTTAAAAACGTCGATTTGCTGGCCAGAGCGATGACGTATTTAACTGCGGACACGAATATATGCATACCCTATGCAGGTTCGGTATAGGCCAGAAACACATCAAAAATAGACTAAAGTGCTAGCTTTTCCGCCCCGTTTTAGTGCAATTAATAAATACTAATAAACGAAAAATAAACGACAGCGTCAGTTTAGAACTCAGTTCAATAAGTGTTTAAACACAGTTGATGTCACCTATCCATTTTTTAACCCCTAATACTCCAACGGTGCTTTTTTAGTATCGACGTCACCCCCAGATTGAGTAGCGCTACACTTTAGAGTCCGATCCTATGCTAAGGAGATTGGACATGAAGAAGCGTTTCAGCGAAGAACAGATCATTGGCTTCTTGGGCGAAGCGGAGGCGGGACTCCCCATCAAGGAGCTATGTCGTCGGCACGGTTTCTCGGAAGCAAGTTATTACCTTTGGCGCAGCAGGTTTGGCGGCATGAGCGTCCCCGATGCCAAGCGACTGAAAGAGCTTGAAGCCGAAAATGGACGCCTGAAAAAGCTGCTCGCGGAGTCGCTATTGGAGATGGAGGTCACTCGCGAGGCGCTGAGAAAAAAGTGGTGAGCGCCCCGGCACGTCGAGACGTGGTGCGTTTTATGGTGTCACGTGGCCTGAGTGAGCGCCGAGCGCTCCGTGTCATGCGTATGAGTGCCAGTGCATTGCGCTACCAACCGGCTCCTGACCGCAATGAGACATTACGTGAACGCATTGTTGCCTTGGCACACCGACATCGTCGTTACGGCGCGGGCATGATCTACCTGAAGCTGCGTCAAGCCGGTTAACAGGTCAATCACAAGCGCGTCGAACGCCTCTACGCGGCGGCTCGGTTGCAGGTAAAGCGACGCAAGCGTAAGAAGATTCCCCTGTCTGAACGCAAGCCCCTGGGCCGCCCTGGTGCTGCCAATCAGGTCTGGTCAATGGATTTTGTGTTTGACCGCACGGCGGAAGGGAGAGTGATCAAGAACCTCACTATTGTCGACGACGCTACCCATGAAGCCGTGGCTATCGTGCCTGACCGTGCCATTGACGGGCTGTCGTTAACACGGATTCTGGATCATCTAGCGCTACAACGTGGGCTTCCAAGTGCCCTTCGTACGGATAATGGGAAGGAGTTCTGCGGACGCGCCATGCTGACGTGGGCTCATCAACGTGGTGTTACCCTTTTTTTAATCGAACCTGGAAAGCCCAATCAAAAGTAAGCGCCATTAAACCGACCCACTTGCCCTAACCGTATTGAGC
>NZ_JABUZE010000014.1:0-12509 GCF_014897805.1 Halomonas sp. 3F2F | reverse complement strand
CTACCGTATGATCCAAAGTGCTGCAGTTATTCTATGAATTCAGGTGTTAAAGCTTCGTTCCCAAGGTATTCGCTTCGCGCTGGATGATTTTGGCACGGGCTACTCGTCGCTGAGCTACCTGAAACGCTTACCGTTGGACGAGCTAAAGATCGATCAGTCGTTTATTCGCGAATTATTAACGGACAAAACCGATGCGGCGATTGTGGATACCACGATTCTTTTAGCGGTCAGTCTCGGTTTAACCGTAGTGGCTGAAGGCGTCGAGAAAAAAGAGCAGTTTGATTGGCTTAAAGGACATGGCTGTTACCGCTATCAGGGCTATTTATTTGGCCGCCCGACGCCAATTGAGTATTTATTTGAGGCGTACTAAAAAGCCCGCGCAGCACCTGTTAGCGCGTGACGCGGGCTTGAACTGGTGTCAACCGTTCGTTAACCAAAGACGGCGAAGCTATTGGCGTTAAGCCACATATGCACAATGATACTGGCGACGTAGCCTAGAAAAATAGCCGGTGCCCAGCGTAGGTGGCCCATAAAGGTATAAGCGCCACGCGCTTGCCCCATCACGGCAACCCCAGCTGCGGAGCCAATGGAGAGCAAGCTGCCCCCTACACCGGCCGTCAACGTAATCAGTAGCCAATGCCCGTGGGACATTTCAGGCTCCATGGTCAGTACTGCGAACATTACCGGAATGTTATCGACTACCGCTGACACAACCCCCAAGATAATATTGGCCCAGGTGGCGTTCCAACCGGTGTAAAGCGCTTCGGAAAGCAGGCCAAGGTAGCCCATAAAGCCAAGGCCGCCTACGCACATAACCACCCCGTAGAAGAACAGCAGTGTGTCCCACTCGGCGCGGGCGACACGATTGAAAACATCAAACGGCACCACGCCACCCAACTGCTCAAGCTTTTTATTATCGCCTTGGCGGCTGTAGCGTTCACGCTTGCGTTCCAGTGAGCGAGGCAGGCTGCGACGTAGGTAATAGCCGAAAAACTGTAGGTAGCCAAGACCCGTCATCATGCCGAGTACCGGCGGCAAGTGCAGCAGCGTATGGCACAGTACAGCAGTGGCAATAGTGATCAAAAACAGCGCAATAATTCGCCGTGCACCGCGTTTGAGCCATACATCTTCATAAACGCTACTGGGCTTCTGATCCTTAATAAATATACTCATGATGACCGCAGGAATCAGGAAGTTTACCAAGGCAGGCAGGAAGAGGATGAAAAATTCCTGGAACTGGATAATACCGGCTTGCCAGACCATAAGCGTGGTGATATCGCCGAAGGGGCTAAAGGCACCACCGGCATTGGCGGCTACCACAACGTTGATACAGGCGAGATTAATGAAGCGTTTATCTCCTTCAGCAACCTTGGTGATAACGGCACACATTAGTAGCGCTGTAGTTAAGTTATCGGCAATGGGAGAGAGTACAAAGGCAAGGCCGCCCGTTAGCCAGAATAGCTGGCGGTAGCTAAAGCCTTTGCGCAGCATCCACGAGCGAAGGGCGTCAAATACACGGCGCTCCTCCATGGCGTTGATATACGTCATGGCTACCAACAGGAACAGCATTAGCTCGGTGAACTCCAAAAGTGTCACACGAAACGCATGCTCTGACGTATCGGACATGCCGTTTTGGACGTACACCCAGCCAATGAGTCCCCAAATAATACCGGCAGCAACCAGTACCGGTTTAGACTTACGCATGTGGATCTTTTCTTCTGCCATTACTAAGGCATAGGCAAGCACGAAGATCGCTACGGCAAAAAATCCGACGGTTGAGGAGGTTAAGTCGATATCTCCAGTCACTGCAAAAGCGGAAGGACTAATGCATAATAATAAGGCTGCTAACAAAAAAGGCCAGCAACGAGAAACTCGGAGCTGGCCTGGGTCATTATGTAACGTCGGCATGGCGTATTTATCCTTATATTGGTTAAAAGGTAGGGGGAATAAGCGGCGTTAGTTTAACAAGTTATATTGCATTGCAATACGTAATTAAACCGAATGAAATGCTTTGATAAGCAAGTTATTACGTCTTTTTTTTGGAAATTATCCGTTTAGCTAATAGTAAAATGGCCAAATAAATGTAAAGAGTTTAATCATAAATCAGATAAACATAATAGATTTACGATATTTGTTGGTCTCCGTCGCTTTGTAGGTATATTTGCGGGTTGTGGGTCGATCTTCAGGCGGTAATAAAATTGAGCAGCATGCGCGACCATATTGATGGCTGCGTTGGTATGGTTGATCATTATGTCGCGTCTAAAGGCTTGGAATTTAGCCTTTGTCATCGCTTTCAGTCAATAAAAACGAGGCCACACAGCTGGCCGTTGGACACGTTAAGGAACTCATATGCACCACTCAATTCGCTCCCTTTATCGCACGTTAGGCGTCTCGGCTGCCACGCTTGCCCTTGCCGCTGCGGCAATGACAGCACAAGCAGAAACACGGGTTACCTATAAATCAGCATCGGCGGGAACCGCCTATTACCAGATGGGTGTTGAGCTCTCTGAGGCAGTGCGCCAAGGCACTGACGATGCCATTATCCTGACCCTAGAAGAGAGCCAGGGCTCGGTGCAGAACGTGATGGAGGTGATGGCTCGGCAAGGTAACTATGTATTCACTACGCCGCCAGCCTTAGTTGAACAGGCTATGGCTGGGGAAGGGGCTTTTGCCGAGCGTCAGCATCCTCGCTTCCAAGAGATTCGCGGCCTATTTCCTATTCCCTCTATCACCATGCACTTTGTGATCGCAGGCGATGGCGGTGTGACCGATATGGCGGCGCTTGAAGATAAGCACATCTTAATCGGCCGAGGTACTTTTGGCGCTCGGGAAGCTACTCGGTATCTAGAGCTATTTGGACTGGAAGAGAAAGTACGTGTTGCTGACGCTTCTATTGGAAGTGGGCCAGATGCGTTAAAAAATGGTCAGATTGATGCCTTTGTGACGGCCAGCTCCTTCCCAACCCCGAATGTTATTGAAACGGCTGCCAGCATGCCAATCAGCTTGGTTAGCTTTAGCGATGAGCAGATAGCGCAAACAGGCGCTGCTCGTCAGACGATTCCTGGTGGCACGTACCCAGGTGTGGATGAGGATGTTAAAACCACGTCACTGCCGGTCATCGCTTATACAACTTCACAAATGGATGACGATACCGCGTATGCCCTGACAAAAACCTTCTGGGAGCGTCGCGATGCCATGGCTGAAGAAGCGGCTTGGTGGAGCAGTATCTCGCCCGACATGCTGAGTAATATGACCGGTACGCTGCACCCCGGTGCACTGCGTTATTATGAAGAAGCGGGAGTCGATGTGCCTGACGCTCTTCGATAAAGGCTGCCTTAGCAGCGTTTTTTGGCACTGATAATACGCAACGGTCTGTAGGCCGTTGCGTCGTTTTATAGGGATAGGCAACTCGGCATGCATGCTCTTTTTTCGTCTCAGACGGCTGATAACGCCACACCTAATGCGGTGGCGTCCCCTGGTTGGATTGCGTTAGGTGTCATTAGCGTTGGGTTTCATTTAGGACTGATTTTTTACGGTTTAACGCCCGCCCTGGTGAGCAGGCCATTGCATATGGCGCTACTGCTGCCTTGGGTGTTGATTTATATGGCTAAAACCCCTTTTCAGCGCATTAGTGGCTGGGGGCTGACGCTATTAGGGATAGCCGCTTGCGCCTACATCGCGCTTAACGAAGCCTCACTGGCGAATCAGTATGGCTTTATTGATACCCATCTGCAGATGGCGATTGGTCTTTTCTTAATTATGCTGGCCCTGGAGGCAGCAAGGCGTGCGATCGGTTGGCCGTTGCCATTGGTTGCGCTATTGGCACTGCTTTACGGCGCTTTCGGGCAGTATGTGCCGGGGGCATTTGGCCACCCGGGGTTGCCACTGCAAAGCATGGTGGGTTCACTGACGATTGCGGAAGGGGGGGCTTTGGGGCTCGCTAACGGGGGTTAGCGTGGGTGTCGTGGCTATCTTTGTGATCTTTGGTGCGGTGCTTAATGCTGGCGAAGCTGGCCAAGGTTTCATGAATTTAGCGAGTGCCGTTGCTGGGCGCTTAACCGGTGGTGCGGCTAAAGTGTCGGTGATTTCGTCGGCGCTGATGGGGTCCATTTCAGGCTCAGCCTCGGCGAACGTTGCCTCTACTGGGGCGATTACGATTCCCTCTATGGTACGTTTGCGCTACCCGCGTTCGTTTGCCGGCGCAGTAGAAGCGGTGGCGTCTTCAGGCGGGCAAATAATGCCACCGCTGATGGGGGCGGGAGCCTTTGTCATGGTCGAGCTAACCGGCACGCCCTACACACAAATCATGGCAGCAGCAACGCTACCGGCGGTGCTCTATTTTCTGACGGTATGGATGGGCATTAATGCCTACGCAACGCGTCATGACTTGCAGCCGATTGATGCCAGCGAGCAGCCAGCCGCCAAAGAAGTACTCATCACATCACTCTTTTTTGCGGTGCCATTTGTACTGCTGTTAGAGCGTATTTTTAACGGCGGATACACACCTCAATATGCCGCTAGTATTGCGATATTTGCCGGCGCAGCACTGCTGCTGGTCGATGTTACGCTGCGTTTCTCAATCACTGGGTTTGCAAATCGCTTAGCGGATGCAGTGGTGACCGCAGGGCGGCAAATTGCCACCATTGGTGCGATTATTTTGTGTGCCTCTCTGGTGATTGGTGTGCTCTCGTTAACAGGCCTTGGCGTAAAAATCACGTCGGGTATCTTATCGCTCTCAAATGACCTGCTATGGCCTGCGCTGTTGTTAACCGCACTGGCCTGCCTGATTTTGGGAATGGAAGTGCCAACAACGGCAGCCTATGTGATTTGTGTGTCGGTGGCGGGGCCAGCGCTGATATCACTCGGATTAGAGCCGTTGTTGGCGCACCTGTTTGTGTTTTGGTACGCGCTGCTTTCAACGATTACGCCGCCTGTCTGTGGGGGAGTATTTATCGCGGCGGGGATGGTAGGCGAAAACTGGCTCAAAGTAGCGCTTAAAGCCATGGCTCTGGGGATAGGGCTGTACATCATTCCATTAGCGATGGTCGCGAACCCTGACGTTATTCAGCTTGCTTTTAATCCAGCGGGCGCTTTGCTCGATGGTTTAAAAATAGCCGCTGGTTTAACGGCCATTTCGTTTGGTGTCATCGCTCGTAAAGCCATTTGGCTTCGCGTAATACTCGTGGTGGCGGGCGCGGCTGTTATCTTTCTCGTTTAATGGCGCATGGTTTAAAAACAACGGCGACGTGGCCGGTAATTGGGTGGTGGCATACACCACCCAGGTATCTAGTGCAGGCCCCAGCGACTGCACCAGCTTCAGTTGCTCAGGCGCTTGATTTATGACCTCTTCAGCGCAAATCCCGGCCTCAAAAGTACCCGCTAGCAAGCCTTCTGCCACGGCAACCGTCGTGGGTGCCTCGATAATATCGCCAAAGCTGCTTAAATCCGTGTAATGGCGGGTAGCTGGTTGAATAGCCACATGACGAGGGGTGGCAATACTACGCTGAGCAACTAACGCTAAAGGCTTGCTGCCGGCAATAAAGACATCAACCGGATAGGCGCGGTGCATATAGCGGCCCACGCAATCGCTGTGGGCAAAGTGAGCAGTGCACTGGAGCAGATGGCTTACTCGCCCCTCAACCAGCGCTTCAAACGCCTCTTCAAACTGTTCGAAAAGCTGAAGATTCGTGGATGGCTGACCATGCTTCGCTAAATAGCGCAGAGCAATTAATTCATGATTGTTGCCGCTAGGGCTATAGTGGACCCCGAAAACAAGACACTGGTTTAAGATATGCTGAGGCCGGTTTCGAAGGGACCAGAGATGTCGAAGCAAAAACGTAACACCCACTCTCCAGAGCTGAAGGCCAAGGTGGCCTTGGAGGCGGTTCGTGGCCTCAAGACGGCCAACGAAATCGCGCAGGAGTTCGGGGTCCACCCCGTACAGGTCGGCCAGTGGAAGAAGGCACTGCTGGCTGACTCCGCCACCTTGTTCGACAAGAAGCGTGGCCCGAAGCCCAAACCTGAGTATCAGACTGACGAAAAGCTCTACGGTGAAATCGGCCGTCTGAAGATGGAGCTCGACTGGTTGAAAAAAAAGTCCGGGATCAGCCTGCCATGATCCGCCGCGGCTGGATTGACGCGACTGACCGGGTGCCGCTACTCCGACAGTGCGCCTTGGCAGGCATTGCCAGATCAACGGTTTACGCTCAACGACAGCTGAAGATGCCAGAGGATCTGGATATTGAGCTATGCCATGCGCTCGATGAGATCTACACGCGCTGGCCGTTCTACGGCAGCCGCCGGATGGTGGTTGAACTCGGTCGCCGAGGCTTCCGGGTCAACCGCAAGCGTGTGCAGCGACTGATGCGGGGCATGGGGCTGGCAGGAATGGCGCCGGGCCCCATGACCAGCCGGCCGCACCCGGAGCACAAGATCCACCCGTACCTGCTGCGAGGTGTGTCAATCACACGCCCCAATCAGGTGTGGAGTACTGATGTGACGTACATCCGGCTGGCATATGGCTTCGTGTACCTGGTGGCGATCATCGACTGGTACAGCCGCAAGGTGCTGAGCTGGCGGCTGAGCAACACCATGGACGCCGACTTCTGCGTAGACGCCCTGGAGAGCGCCCTACGGCTACACGGCACGCCGGAGATCTTCAACAGCGACCAGGGGTCTCAGTTCACGAGCCAAGCCTTCACGGGAGTGCTCAAGGATGCGGGCATCGCCATCAGCATGGATGGCCGTGGCCGGGCATTCGACAACATCTTCGTCGAGCGGTTATGGCGGACGGTCAAGTACGAGGACGTGTATCTCAAAGGCTATGCGCGCCTCGGCGAGCTGACCCTCGGCCTGTCCGACTACTTTGCGTTTTACAACACACAGCGGCCCCACCAGTCACTGGGCAACCGCACGCCAGACGATGTTTATCAGTCGGGCCTCGGTGGCGGCGCCTCCATTCCTGACCACTTCGGTAGTCAGAGGGTCACGCCACAGGATCAAGACTCAGGGCAGCGCTGTGCAGCTGCACCCATGGTCGAGGCGATAGCTTAAACTCAGATGATTTCTGTCTTGACGATGGGGTCCACTATAGGCCGAGGGTGGCAATTTGCACAGCGAGTTCCTCAGACGATTGTAAAACTTAGCGTAAGGTAGGCTACATAGCCGCCCAGTAGCGCGGCTCCTTCCCAGCGAGATAACCGCATGCCTGTGTAAAGAAACAGTAGCAATACGCCTGCTGCTCCGAGCATCACCCATTGGTCAAACTGACTTACTCGCTCGGCAATAGGCAGGGGCTGTAGAAAAGCTGATATACCTAAGATGCCTAGAAGGTTGAAAATGTTGCTGCCCAAAATATTTCCGACAGCCACATCGGCGTGGCGGCGAAGAGCCGCAATCACCGATACCGCCATTTCGGGTAACGAGGTACCTACCGCAACAATCGTTAAGCCAATAACTGCTTCGGAAATACCCATGGCTTGGGCTAAGCCAATGGCACCATAAAGTAACAGCTGCGAGCCACCTATCAACATCGCAAGCCCCACAATAAGCGCCATAACTATCATGGTTGTTGAGCTTGGAATTGCAGTGAGTTCGTCTGCTTCTGCGCTATGCATTTCAGCTGCGGGAAGTGGTTGAGCGCGTTCAGTGCGATATGCCCAAATGAGATAAGCCGTCAACGCGGCTAATAATATGACCGCATCCCAGCGGCCGAGGGCGCCACTCCAGGCCAGAGCAACAAATAGCAGGCTAGCGCCGACGACCACCACACCGTCTCGTCTTAGCGCCAGCGGCTGTACTGACATGGGGCAAATGACTGCGCAAAGACCAAGAATCAGCAGTATGTTGCCTATGTTGCTGCCCACGATATTGCCGACGGCAATATCTGGTTGCTGGCGAATGGCGGCATCAATGGAAACAACCAGTTCGGGGGAAGAGGTGCCAAAACCAACGACGACGAGGCCTGTTAATAGTGGAGAGACTCCCATTCGTTTGGCCCCGGCGACAGCGCCACGGATGAGAGCTTCGCCCCCCAGCGTTAATAGTACGATACCGACGGCTAAACTTATCCCATACAGCATGCTATCTAATCTCTTAGTGTGCTCACTTAGGCGTTATTCCAAGCGTAGGCTTCACACATTAGCGGGAATCGTTGCGTCTGCAAGTCAATTAATCGAAGCCTTATCCACGCAAGGGAAACGTCGGGTAGGCGTTCAGCAGGGTGTCTAGTTCATTGCATACAAAGCGCGGTTCAATCCACTGTGTCAGGTGTTCGTGAACGTAGTGAAGAAAGCGTTGTGCTGACTGTGGAAGGCGCTGATCATTGCGCACGATAAATTGCCAGTGACTTTCAATAGGTAGCCCCTGAACGGGTAACACTACTAGATCAGGATGCTTATTAGGCAAAACGTGTTCAGATAACACTGCAACGCCCATATTGGCGGCCACGCTTACTCGTATGGCCTCGTTGCTGGCCATCTGTAATGTTTTTTGCATGGTCAGTCCGTGTTCTTGCAGCCAGCTGTCTAATAACATGCGTGTGGCAGAGCCAGGCTCGCGTAGCAGTAAGCGCTCACTTAGTAGCTGCTCCATCGTCACGGCTTTCTGTTGAGCCAGAGAGTGGTCGGCGGCGGCAATGGCAACTAAAGGGTTGCGCATAAAGCGTGACGCGACCGCGTGAGCAAGCGCGGGCGGATGGCTAAAGACGTAAAGGTCATCTTCCTGGCGCTCAAAGCGCGCCAATACCTGTCGACGATTACCGATATGAACGGTGACATCGACATCAGGGAACGCCTGACTAAAAGGTCCTAAGAGGCGTGGTAAGACGTACTGAGCAGTGTTCACGAGCGCAATACTAAATCGCCCCTTACTGCCATACTGTAAATCACTGAGCTGGTCTGCAAAGTCATCAAAGCGCCCCAACACATCCCGACTTGCCTGATAAAGCGCTTGCCCTGTGGCGGTCATCGTCAGTCGCTGGGCATGCTGTTCTAACAACGGGCTGCCTACCGCTTCCCTGAGGCGTTTCAACTGCTGTGACACGGTTGGCTGGGTAAGGTGAAGCTGTCTTGCGGCTTCGCTGATGGAGCCACATCTAACGACGGTTACGTATACCTGGAGCAACCTAAAGGTCAGATGGCGAATATTCATAGCAACCGCAACTCCTGGGGCGTCTCTTAATGCATCATTATTGGGTAGTGGTGTAGATCAGCTTTATCAACGAATACCTGGCAAGCCATCATCGAAAAGCTAGGCTATTCCTTGCCGTTAATGGACAGGTGAAGACAAAAGAGTTTAAACCACATTACACTAAGGTGGCGCACGTTGGGTTGCTCCTCAAGGCCAAGAACATGGCTTTGAATAGCGTTGAAGAAAAGCATGTTGTTATATTCTAAATATCTTTAAGCTAATAACTATAAGGAATTCCACCTATGATGATCCCCTTTTTAACTTCGCGTCCGCTTAAAACGCTGACGGCCAGTTTATGTATCGGCGGGTTGTTAGTCTCTCCACAGGCATTCTCTCAGCAAGCGATCTTGGAAGGTGAGCGCTTTCACCCTCAAGAGAGTAGCCATGGCATGGTCGCTACCAGCCACTTTCTTGCCTCAGAGGTTGCCCGTGATGTGCTTGCTGAAGGAGGCAACGCCGTTGATGCTGCCGTAGTGGCCGGCTTTGCGCTAGCGGTGACTCAGCCCCGTTCCGGTAATATCGGTGGCGGTGGTTTTATGCTGATCTCGGATGAAACAAGCGATGAAGTCATTGCCATCGACTACCGCGAGATGGCCCCTTCAGCTGCCTTTGAAGCTATGTTCCAAGATGAAAATGGCGATGCAGTGACCGAGCGTTCCCGCTTTACTCACTTGGCCGCTGGCGTTCCCGGCACCGTTGCGGGGCTAGCACTGGCCCTGGAAGAGTATGGCACGTTAAGTCTTGCTGAAGCGTTGGAGCCCGCCATTCGTCTTGCTGAAGATGGCTTCGCGGTGCCTCCGCGCTTTGTTCAAGGGTTACAAGAGGCCAAAGAACGCTTCGAGCCCTGGGATGCGAGCATGGCCACGTTCTTCAAGGAGGATGGTAGCGCCTACGAGGTCGGCGATATTTTCAAGCAACCTGATCTAGCCGCGACACTCAGGCGCATTGCTGAACAAGGGGCTCGCGAGTTTTATGAAGGAGAAACGGCAGAGCTGATTGTTGCCGAGATGGAGCGTCACGATGGGCTGATTACCATGGAAGACATGGCTAGTTACGCCCCCATCATCCGTGAGCCCAGCCACGGTACTTATCGCGGCTACGATATTTACGCTATGAGTCCTCCTTCTTCCGGTGGTGCTCATATTGTGCAGATGCTGAACATTCTCGAAGAATATCCTATCGGTGAAATGGGCTTCGGCTCTGCTGAAAGCATGCACCTAATGGCCGAAGCCATGAAGCGTGCTTACGCTGACCGCTCGGAGTTCCTGGGCGATACTGACTTTGTCGATGTGCCTCTGGCCGGTATCACCTCAAAGGATTATGCCGCCGAACTGCGTAGCCAGATTGGCGACCAAGCTACCCCTAGTGCAGACATTGCGCCTGGCAATCCGAACGACTACGAATCTAATGAAACCACTCACTTTTCCATTGTAGATGACGGTGGTCTGGCAGTTTCAAACACGTACACCATCAACTTCAGTTATGGTTCTGGCATCGTGGTGGATGGCGCGGGCTTCTTGCTCAACAACGAAATGGATGATTTCTCAGCCAAGCCCGGCGTGCCCAACGCCTATGGATTGATTGGCGGCGAAGCCAATAAGGTCGAACCAGGCAAACGAATGCTTTCGTCTATGACGCCCACTATCGTCAAGCAAGACGGCAAAAACTTTCTGGTGACTGGCAGCCCCGGCGGTTCACGTATTATCACCACAACGCTGCAGGTGTTAATGAACGTGATTGATCATGATATGAATATCCAATCAGCGGTTAGCGCACCACGCATGCACCACCAGTGGCTGCCTGATGAGATTCGTGTTGAGGCAGGCTTTAGTCCAGATACACTTAACTTGCTTGAAGAGCGTGGCCACACGGTCAGTCAGCAGTCAGCCATGGGCGCTGCTCAGTCAATCATGATCAAAGATGGAATGTTCTTTGGTGGCGCCGATCCTCGCCGCTCCACCTCATCTGCTATTGGCCTTTAACGTTACGTTAGGCTCTTACCATCCCGCCCTGATTGCTCAGGGCGGGGTCTTTCAGGCATCGCGCCTAGTGACTCTTTCATGTCCTTAGTTTAACTACCATCACTGCCTATTAACTATCACCACTGCTTATTAATGAGTAGCGATAGGGTGATGATAGCTACATAGATAATTATCTATGATTTTCTTTTAATATATTATTAGTTATCTAGTGTCATCGCTCGCAAAATGCAGTCTCTTTTGACCCTAGGGAGCAGTGGTGATGCCAGATATTGTGGTGATGTTTTTTTATTGGGGCTAGTCGCCGGAGCGGTGAAGTCGGATCTTCAGGTACCTAAAGCTACTTACGACACCCTAAGCCTGTTATTAATGCTCACCATTGGCTTAAAGGGAGGAATGGCACTGCATGGCAATATCCATTGGGGGTTGATGCCAGAACTTACCGGTGTAGCGCTGCTTTCAGCGTTTATACCGCTGATGCTGATGCCAGTGTTGCGCCGCTGGGTACGCCTTTCCGCCGCCGACAGCGCTAGCATTGCGGCTCACTATGGCTCGGTCAGTGCGGGTACGTTTGCGGTCGCTCTGGCGTATGTAGAAGCACGTCAGTTAGCGGTGGGGAGTGAAGTAACGCTCTATTTGGTCGCGATGGAGCTACCCGCGATTATGGTGGCGATTGCCCTGTTTAGACGCTATCAAGGCGCCGCTGTTAAAGAGAGCACCAGCAAGTTATGGCATGAAACTTTAACCAATCGTGGCGTTATCCTGTTAGTTAGCGGGTGGGGTCGTGATTGGCACGCTATACGGGCCATTTCAAGGAGAGGAAGTCACCGCATTGTTTACTGGGGCTTTCAAAGGCGTGCTGGCGTTGTTCCTGCTAGAAATGGGGTTAACTGCCGCGCAAACGCTGCGCCCAATGCCGTGGCATCATTGGCGCTTAGTGACCTTTGCACTGGTCACACCATTGCTGCTGTCACTGCTGGGGATTCTGGTAGGTACGCTAGTTGGTTTGCCAGTGGGCTCTGTGGTGATTCTTGCCGCATTGGCTGCTAGTGCCTCCTATATAGCGGCGCCGGCTGCAATGCGTGCAGCTATCCCTCAAGCGAGCATTGGGCTTGCGATGCTAGCGTCACTCGGCATTACTTTTCCTCTCAACGTGATGCTTGGGATCCCTCTTTACCATAGGCTGCTGGAGTACTTATTTAACTAACAAATGGGTCGCGCTATCGCTTCAATTTGTTTCGCCTGTTGTTGGAATAACTTATTGTTTAATTGAAATTTGACGCCAGCTTCTTGCTTATACCTGAATCCGTGAGACCGGCCCCCGGAAGCACTTCTAACCCA
>NZ_JABUZE010000165.1:0-707 GCF_014897805.1 Halomonas sp. 3F2F | reverse complement strand
GAGCAGTGTCGACATTGCAGCAAGCGCCCTTCAAAGTGTACCCGAGTCTTACCAGTGTCCGTTGCTCGTTGCCCGCGAAAGGACAGTTTTTCACCGGTTGGGCAGATACACGTTAGCGCTACTGGATCAAACTGGAACGCACTAGCTGGCGTCGTCTCCCGCCAGCCTTTGTCCGGCAGGTTCTGGTGGCGCTTGCCGTATTTGTCTTTCTGGTCGGCGAACTTCGGGTCTCGGCTGCGGAACTGATTATCGGGGATGTAGCCGTTGATCCGCTGTTCGTGCAGATACTTCATGTTAGCCTCATTGGCAAAGCCGGTATCTGCGGTGACGACGGTGCCTTTCTGATAGATATTCTCCGCAATCCCCAGTTTCTTAAAACGGGCTTCGACCATTTCCAGTACGGGCTGCAAGGTGTGATGCTCCTGACCTTCGCCAAAGGCCTGAGCGTCAATGATGATCTGGTGCTTTTTATCCACCGTGGCGACGCCGTTATAGCCCTGAATCGTGCCCTTACTGGTCGTCATTTTGGCACTTTCGTTATCGGTCAGATTGCTCTTCACTTCCTTGACTCGCTTCCCCCGGCCCATCCTTGGGCTGTGCGTCTTTAGGAAACGATCCACTTTGTTCATAGCGGCATCTAGCGAGAGAATCGTTTTGGCCCGTCGGATATCCCGATCCAGATCGGCTTCCGTTTCAGCTTCATCACG
>NZ_JABUZE010000163.1:0-798 GCF_014897805.1 Halomonas sp. 3F2F | reverse complement strand
GTGGGTTAGAAGTGCTTCCGGGGGCCGGTCTCACGGATTCAGGTTTCTTTTAGAAAAGCCATTAATATTCACCGCTATCAAGAATAATGTTTGTAGCTATTTCATGAATCTCATTAGCCGTAACTACTTCTTCAGAAAGTTTGAGATAGCCCAGCAGTGTGGCTCTGCTTCTGTGCCCCATCACAGACTGGAGATAGTCGAGTGCTTTTCCTTCTTTTATTCCTGAATTCAATAATTCTTTTAATCTTTCAACAGCATAGGTTGAGCGTAAATTATGGAATTTATGACTAAAATTTGGAAGCTCGCTTCTAACGGCATTTCTTAGCTCACCCCATCGTGCATCTATACTTTTAGACGAATATGGTTTGCCTAACTGGTTTAAGAGCAGCGGGGGACTGTGTTTGTCTTCAGGATGGCTTTCCTCATATAGTTTCCTGCGCTGTATGTATCGAGCTGAGTTAGTATAGTCATAGAGTTGCTGTATCAATTCAGAAGGGATTTCAGCTATTCTTACCGACCCATTTTTAGTTGCCACACCTGCCCTTGGGTCAAGTGCTAAACCATCAGCGTTGATCAGGTATTTCTTTCTCAGCTGTTCTGAGCTGGGCTTGTAAATTGCGTTTACCCGAAGACTTATAATTTCTGATCTTCTCAATCCACAGTATCGACTTAGCTCGATTGCAATTTGGAACTCCTGAGATAACGCAATGCTCTTTGTGTTATTGCTTCTATTCGAAACTCCAGTTTGAAGTTCCTTGTAAGTGAATCCGCATAAGTTATGGTGTATAAAGCGAGGCT
>NZ_JABUZE010000175.1:22469-106225 GCF_014897805.1 Halomonas sp. 3F2F | reverse complement strand
CTGACGCCGGAGTAGGGTGAGGAGGAGTCCATCCCATTGGGTAACGAATCTCGCGAGGAACGAGCGAATGAGGCACCCGCGGAAGGTAGCGGAACGACGCCCAGAGGCAGCCGTCCCAACTGCTTACAAATGGTGTTTTAGCGGTATCCAGCGGCGTTGGCGGTGGCTGTCTAGACCAGCTTCCAAGAGCGTCATGCTCCGTAGCGCATCGTCAATATCAACAGGCAGCGGCGTTTTATCGCGGATCGCGACGGCCACGCCTTGATAGTAAGCCAGGTAGTCACCCGCCTGGGTAGCATGCTCATGACGCACTAGCGGTGCCTCTTCTCCGTCGCCCTCGCGAAGGGTCAGCGTACCAGGGGCGTCAGCACCCCAGGCAGGCGTTGGCACCTCTCCCGCTTTTAAGCGATCCTCTTGAGGGTCTAGACCGTATTTAAGGTAGCTACCTTTCGTTCCATTAATGCGGAAGCGCGGTGTTGATTCGGCAACCAGCGTGCCAGCGCTGAGGCTAACGCGACAGCCGTCGTACTCCAGCAGCGCTAAAAAGTCATCATCGGCTTTAGCGTCATCTCTGCGCACACCCAGATCTAGCATGATGGCATTTGGCATCCCAAACAGCTCACAGGCTTGGTCAAGCAAGTGAGGGCCTAGGTCATACCAAATTCCCCCACCTGGTGTGGCTTTTTCGCGCCAGCGGTCACGAACTTCAGGACGAAAACGATCAAAACGCGACTCAAGCCCAGTGACACGGCCTAACGTGCCGGCTTCAAGCAGCGCTTTAATAGTAAGGAAGTCACTATCCCAACGGCGGTTATGAAATACCGACACCAAACGCTCTTTATCAATCGCCAGCGCTTTTAGCTGCTTGGCTTCTGAAAGTGTGACGGTAAACGGCTTATCGACGACTACGTGTTTACCCGCCATCAACGCTGCTTTGGCGAGTGGAAAATGCGTGTCATTAGGTGTCGGGATAACGATGAGGTCAATATCGCTGCGCTGACATAACGCCAGTGCTTGGCGCTCAACCTCAACATCCAAGTCAGCATGCACTTTGGCGGCATCGCTAGAGGATACTGCGACTAAATCCAGGCCTTCCGTTGCCTGAATGAGTGGCGCATGAAACGTTTTACTCGCAAATCCATAGCCAACGAGGCCAACGTTGATAATCGCCTTCATTACATTCCTTAGTCGTTTTGACGGTTTGCATTGGGCATAAAGCAGCTCACATAAAGCAATCCACATAAAACAGCCCGCTTTGCACGGGCTGTTTTACATAGTACCTACACCTAGTCGAGCTTGGAAAGGTCGCGAACCGCACCTTTGTCTGCTGACGTGGCCAGCAATGCGTAGGCTTTCAGTGCGGGAGTTACCTTACGAGGCCGCTGCTCGACGGGCTTCCAGGCGTCTTTGCCTTTAGCTTCCATCGCCTCGCGACGCTTCGCTAATACTGAATCAGGTAGTTGCACGTTAATCGTACGGTTGGGAATATCAATCAGAATGGTATCGCCCTGCTCAACCAAACCAATCGCGCCACCTGCCGCCGCTTCGGGGGAAACATGGCCAATGGAAAGCCCAGAAGTCCCGCCAGAGAAGCGGCCATCCGTCAACAATGCACAGGCCTTACCCAGCCCTTTGGATTTTAAGTACGAGGTCGGATAGAGCATTTCCTGCATGCCAGGACCGCCTTTAGGGCCTTCGTAGCGAATGACCACTACATCGCCCTCTTTGACCTTACCGTCCAATACATTGGCCACTGCTTGATCTTGGGACTCAACGACGTGGGCTTTGCCTTCGAACACGAGAATCGAATCGTCAACGCCTGCCGTTTTAACCACGCAACCATCGAGGGCGATGTTGCCGTAAAGCACAGCCAAACCGCCTTCTGTTGAGAACGCATGCGCTAGGTCGCGAATACAACCGGTAGCACGATCGCCATCTAGGCTTGGCCAGCGGGCGCTTTGTGAGAAAGCGGTTTGGGTTGGAATACCACCAGGGCCTGCTTTAAAGAACTCGACCACCTCAGCGTTTGGCGAGCGCATAATATCCCACTCTTCCAGCGCCGCTTTTAGGCTATCGCCGTAAACAGTTGGCACTGACGTGTCCAGCACTCCCGCACGATCCAGTTCGCCCAGAATAGCCATAATGCCACCCGCACGGTGAACATCTTCGATATGGTATTTCTGGGTATTGGGTGCCACCTTACATAGCTGCGGCACTTCCCGAGAGAGCCGATCAATATCCGCCATGGAGAAGTCGACTTCCGCTTCTTGGGCCGCCGCCAGCAAATGCAAAATTGTATTCGTAGATCCGCCCATGGCGATATCTAACGTCATGGCATTTTTGAACGCTGCTTTGTTACCAATCGCACGGGGCAGCAGGTGGGCTTCTTCGCCTTCATAGTAGCGCTTGGCCAGCTCTACAATGCGATGGCCAGCGGTTTCAAACAGGCGCCGACGGTCTGAATGGGTCGCCAGCACGGTACCATTACCAGGTAGCGCTAAGCCTAATGCTTCCATTAGACAGTTCATCGAGTTAGCGGTAAACATACCCGAGCAACTGCCGCAGGTGGGGCAAGCACTGCGCTCGACTTCAGCCAGAGTTTCATCATCAACGCTATCGTCAGCCGCCATAACCATGGCGTCGACCAGATCTAGGCCGTGATCTAGCAGCTTGGTTTTGCCCGCTTCCATGGGCCCACCCGAAACAAAAATGACCGGAATATTGAGGCGCATAGCAGCCATCAACATCCCAGGGGTAATTTTGTCGCAGTTGGAAATACACACTAGCGCGTCGGCACAGTGGGCATTACACATGTACTCAACGCTATCAGCGATAATATCGCGGCTGGGCAGCGAATAGAGCATGCCGTCGTGCCCCATAGCGATGCCATCATCTACCGCTATGGTGTTGAACTCTTTAGCCACACCGCCGGCTTTTTCAATTTCACGGGCGACCAATTGGCCCATGTCTTTTAAGTGAACATGGCCCGGTACAAACTGGGTAAACGAGTTCGCAACCGCAATAATAGGCTTATGGAAGTCGTCGTCTTTCATACCTGTAGCGCGCCAAAGGGCGCGGGCGCCGGCCATATTACGGCCGGCGGTGGTCGTACGGGAGCGATACTCGGGCATGGTGTCCTCTTCTACATCTTTATCGTGGCCTACCGCATTCTTGGCGACAGGCAAGTGAATCCAGCGGCCTTAGATTGTGGCATGAGCGCACCGTGGAGACTAGATGGTGAGAGCAACCTCCCTTGCCAATTTGTCAGAGTTAAAACGTCTCCCACTGTGCAGAGTGATCTTGACTAGCCACTTCTCTTGCCGCAGCGCCTGAAGGCAGTTTCAGTGATGCTTTACGCTGCGCTTGATTAACCTGCTGTAGCTTTTCCCGGGCAGAGTGAATGTTTTCTTCCTGAGCACCTTCAAGACGGAAGGCATCCACGACATTCGCCAGCTCAAACGTCTCTAGCGCTAAATTATCCGCAGAGGCCGCGATAGTTTGTACTTTTGTGGCGTTTTGCTGAGTCACATTATCCATTTCAGCAATCGCGGAATTAATTTGGCCAATACCGCTGCTTTGCTCGCTTGAGGCGGTGCTAATCGACTCCATCAGCTCACTGACACGGCTGACCTGCTGCATTACATTGTCGATGGCTCGTTCCGCTTGCTCGACCGCACCACGGCCGCCACTGACCTCTTGCGTCGTACTTTCAATCATCTTGCGAATTTCTTGGGCCGCATCGGCACTACGGCTCGCCAAGTTACGCACTTCACTAGCCACCACCGCGAAGCCTCGGCCATGCTCTCCGGCACGTGCCGCTTCGACCGATGCATTGAGTGCCAGAATATTCGTTTGGAAAGCGATCCCGTCAATGACGCCAATCATCTCCGCCATTTTTTCAGCACTTTGGGCAATACGCTGCATTCTTGCGACCAACTGCTGCATTTGCTCTCGGGTATCGCGGGTGCTTGAGGCATTCTGCACCGCCAGCTCCGTCGCTTGGCGGGCATTTTCAGTATTTTGCTGCACCGTGGACGTCATTTCTTCCATGCTTGAGGCCGTTTGCTGCAGTGATGACGCCTGCTGCTCGGTGCGAGAAGCCAGCTCTTCATTTTCAGCGGCAATTTGCTGAACGGCCGGCGTGACAACCGACACTCGATGTTCTACATCACCGACAATACTCGCCAAGCTAAAGCGCATGGTATCCAACGAATAGAGCAGCTCGCCCAGCTCGTCTTTCGTTTCACGACGTTCGCGAGCAGCCAAATTACCTGCTGCAATTTGAAAAGTAATATGCCGCGCCCCTTCTACGCTGCGCAATACGGATCTTAAAATCACAGTGCTGAGACCTACCATCAACAACAGACCAATAAGCATCAACACCACTTGAGCAATCAACATTTGCTGACGCCCCTGCTGTGCCTGACCCACCAGCATTTCAGCATTTGCTCGCTCATCGCTAACTAACTGGCTACTGCTCTCTCTTAACTGCTCTGTGATAGGTTGTACGCCGTCGTTAAAGGCTTCGAAAGCGGCAAAGCCATTTGCGTTACTGACCGCCGTCACCGTGGTATCGACACTGCTGATCCAGGTCGCTAATCCTGCACTAAACGCTTGTAGACGCTCAGCACTGGCATTGCTGTCCGCAAGATACTCGTTCCAAAGCGTTTGTATTGACTGAGAATATTCGCTAACTGACGCGGCAACTGCATCAACATCAACCCGGCGAGGGTTACGAACAGTAGGTTCCAACTGAGCCACCACTTGGCCGATTTGGCGCTCTACTCGCTGAAGGTTGGCGACGGCTTCTAGCCCTGAGCGATTTAACGTATCAAGGCGCTCACCAGAAACCATTAAGCCGTACATCCCTAGGCCGCCTGCTAACCCCATTAAGATAATGGACGCTACGACCATGCCCGTTAACTTAGCTTTTAGGCTATTAAACTGAAAGCGAGCAAAAAAGCCTCCCACACCACGGCGCCTTAGCGCCCCTTGCGCCAGCGTGTAGCGGCGAGATTTACCTTTTTCGCGTATTTCTTTATAGACGGTTTCTGCCAGCGCAATACTTTGAGCTGGGGCTTTGCGCCGCAACGAGGTATACCCTACGATACGGTCGCCATCCCTGAGTGGTGCTACGCTAGCAGTGACCCAATAATGATCGCCGTTTTTACGACGATTTTTTACCGTCCCCTGCCAGCTCGCACCTGACTTAATCGTCTTCCAGAAATCTGCATAGGCTGCTTCCGGCATATCCGGGTGGCGAATTAAGTTATGGGGACTTCCCATCAATTCATCGCGGGTATAGCCGCTGACCTCGACAAACGCAGCGTTAGCGTAGGTCACATTGCCCTTCAAATCGGAACGTGAAATCAGCACAGTCTCATCGTCAAGCGTGTACTCACGCTGAGTGACGGGTTGGTTGTTGCGCATACAGAGGCTCCCCTGGGACTTTTTTAATTTTGATTTGCCTCTATTATCACTCGCCGCAAGGCAATTTAATCTTTGAATAACCCTACAAAAACGCCGCACTCTTTGGTGCGGCGGCTTAACTAAACGGTTGTTTAACGATTAATTGAAGCGTCTACGTGAAGACCACATTGGCTACATCACGATAGCGGTTTGCAAAATGCACCGTCATTCCCTCTTTCAAATAATCGGGAAGCTCTTCGTAATCGCGCTTATTGGCTTCGGGTAGTATCACCTCAAAAATATCGCTGCGGCGAGCGGCAATAATTTTCTCTCGGATTCCTCCCACCGGTAAGACTTGCCCGGTTAAGGTCAATTCACCGGTCATTGCCAAGGGGCGGTTAATCTCCTGATGCTTGGCCAGCGAAAGCAGCGCCGTGGTCATTGTGACCCCTGCCGACGGGCCGTCTTTGGGTGTCGCCCCTTCAGGCACGTGAAGATGCACAAACGCCGAGTCAAAGAAGTCAGCATCGGCACCATACTCTTGCAAGTGGCCCAGCGTGTAGCTGTAAGCAATATTGGCGGACTCCTTCATCACATCGCCAAGCTTGCCGGTGAGTTTAAAGCCGCGATCCAGCGCATGGACTTTGCCCGCCTCGATAGGCAGTGTTGCGCCGCCCATGGAGGTCCAGGCAAGCCCGGTAACAACGCCTTCGCCTTTCAGCACTTTCTCTTTGCGGAATAGCGGTGCTCCTAGGAACTCTTCCAGATTTTTAACCGATATTTTTACCGTATCCACCTGCTCTTCCAGCAGCTTTACGGCTGCCTTGCGAACAATACGATGCAGCTGTTTTTCAAGTTGACGAACGCCCGCCTCACGAGCATAGCCGTCAATAACCTGCTTGAGCGCGGCATCCGTTAAGTTGATACGTTTCTTAGCCAGATTGTCGCGTTTCAACAGCTTCGGCCATAGATGGTGCTTAGCGATCTGTAGCTTTTCTTCGGCGATATAACCAGAAAGGCGGATCTGCTCCATACGATCAAGCAACGGACCTGGAATAGAGTCCAGCGTATTCGCGGTGCACAAGAACAGCACTTTGGATAGATCCATGCGCACATCGAGATAGTGATCCAGGAAATCGACGTTTTGCTCTGGGTCTAACACCTCAAGCAGTGCTGATGCGGGATCGCCCTGGAATGATTGGCCCAGCTTATCAATCTCATCGAGCATAATCACAGGGTTCTCGACCTCGACTTCTTTAAAGGCCTGCACCAGTTTGCCGGGCATTGCGCCCACATAAGTACGGCGATGGCCTTTAATTTCTGCCTCATCGCGCATCCCCCCCACGGAGAAACGATAAAACTCACGGCCCAACGCTTCAGCAATAGAGCGCCCAATCGAGGTTTTACCAACCCCAGGAGGGCCGACCAGCAGCACAATCGAGCCACCTACATCGCCCTTGAAGGTACCTTCGGCAAGAAACTCAACAATCCGCTCTTTTACGTCTTGTAAGCCGTCGTGATCGCGATTAAGGACTTCCCTGGCATGGGTCAAGTCGAGCTTGTCCTGGCTGGTAACGCCCCAGGGCAACGAGGTGAGCCAATCAAGGTAATTACGAGTAGTGCCGTACTCTGGCGAGCCGGTTTCTAGCACGCTGAGCTTATTAAGCTCATCGTCAATACGTGCTTGGACGCGTTCTGGCACCACCAGCGACTCTAGGCGATTCCTAAACGTATCGACGTCGTTTTCACGGTCGTCTTTGGAAATACCCAGTTCACGCTGAATGACCTTAAGCTGCTCACGCAAGAAAAACTCTCGCTGCCGCTCCTGCATTTGAGCATTCACCTGCTCACTGATCTCGCTTTGCAACTGAGCAACATCGATTTCTTTACGCAGCAATGGGAGAACTTTGTGCATACGCTCAGCCACCGACAGCGTGGCGAGTACATCCTGCAGGTCGGGCCCCTTGGCAGACGTGATAGCAGCTGCAAAGTCAGTTAGCGGGCCGGGCTCATGAGGACTAAAGCGATTGAGGTAATGTTTTAGCTCTTCACCATACAGCGGATTAATCGGCAGCAACTCTTTGATGCCGTTAATAATCGCCATCGCATAAGCGCGGGTTTCTTCATTCTCAGCGTCGACTGGTTCTTTGGGATAGCTGACTTCCACCAGATAAGGCGGCTCTTTAGACAGCCAGCGCTGAATTTTAAAACGCCTAACCCCCTGAGCGATAAACTGAATCTGTTGATCTTCGCTCTGGAGTTTATGTACTTTGACCGCCGTGCCAATCTCAGGAAAGCCGTTGTGATCCAACGACTCAACACCTTGCTCGCCAACAAAGGCAACACCAATGGTGTGATGAGGCGTATTGCCTACCCGACGCATGGTTTCTTCCCAGCGCTCGCGGTTGATGACCAGCGGCTGTACCTGAGCGGGAAAGAAGGGTCGATTATGAATCGGCAATAGATAGATACGCTCTGGGAGCATATCGCTGGCAGGCACTAACGAATTAACTTTCTCACCGTCTGAACGGTGCTCTTCACTGTTCGAGGTATCGTCTTGCGGTGCGTCGGGCTCATCGTCCGTCAGCCAATCGGGGTGTTCGTGATCGCGGTCGTAATCCTGGTCGCTCATGCGCCCTCCCATAACAGTGACTAGCGGATTGATCCGCTTAGCAATGTCTAAGGAATGTGGGCACAGGGGGTGAACTTCAACCCTTGGCACCATTTGAAGCAGTGCATTAGGGTGGTAACAGCTTCAGAGCTCGTCGCTGTTTATTAGAAAGCCGTGATACTCAAAACGGTGATGCTCAAAACACTTATGGTCAAAGCTGAGGCATCGGACGTCCATTAACACGCAGCTCGCCACGAACAACATCAAACTCTAGTTCTCGCGTACCAAGAGGCAGGCCTAGCCAAAGGGCTGCCACGGTTGGTGCATCGTACCAAGTGAAATCACCATCAATACGATCCAACCAGCGAGCGCGCTCTTCTGGCTTATCTAGCCTCGTCATCATAAGTTCATCAAGCCCACGCGCATCAAAAAAGAGCGCACCATCCGCGTTAACATTGATACCTAGCAGCGGGCTTTCAATCGCGATCGTTGTAACGTCTAAACGGGGCGAGTCACTCAACACACCTTTTAAATCAGGGGCTAAACGCACCAGCAGTCCTTCTGCCATTGGCAGGCTAGCGTCGCCCCATGAGGCTTCTTGCCGCAAACGCAAGATTGTTGCGCGAACAGCATCCGCATTTAAGCGTGAAAGCTCGGCCTCAATCCGACCGCTTAACAAAGCTGTATCGGGTGCTTCGCTTGGGACGCTCACCTCGCCAATGATCAGTTCGCCATTCAAGCGAAGCTCTTGTTCGTCGAGCACCATGTGGCTGTGAACATCAAGCGGCGACACATGAATATCATAGGCAGGATAGTGAAGCGCTAACGACTCAACATGCAGATGGTCGCGCTGAGCAAAGTGGTAGGCATCGTCAATGTAGGTATAACGGCTTTCAAGAGACGAAGATCCCAGCGTCAAATGAGCGGGGCCATCTGTTAGCGTGAGCTGGTCGAGCAGCGCACGCAACCGCCAATCACCAAATACGCCTTCTAAGCGCATACGGGCACCACGAACCGATAGCTCACGACCATTTTGCTGGATCACAAAAGGAGCAAGTGCCAACCTCAGTTCACTGTGGCCACTTAGTGTATGGTAGCGCCCTTGCCAGCGCGGGATAGACGGGGCAGAGACCTCACCTACGGCTTTTTGCAAAACGCTATCTAAACGGGGCAGTAGCGTTCCTTCAACGTCAGTACTTAATGCACCATGACGAGCACGGTAAGTCAGCTCTAACCGCCATGGCCGCCCTAATAAGGGCGATAAAAGCAGCTTGCCCTGAGACGTCAACCACCCTTGGCGGCTCTCCGTGCGACTAACTCGCCACTCCCCTCGCGCTTCTAAATCTTCTAGTGCTTGACGAAGGCTGCGTTCAAACAAAATGCTCGATAGCAGTTGTGCCACCACCCACGCCACCACGAAGGCCGCGAGAATAGGCACGATCAGTCGTTCCTTGCGCATGCGATCTCCTTGAACACCCCCACGATTGGAGCCATTCACCACCGACGTTGTGTAATCAGTTTCGGGTAATCAGCTAAGTCCATTTATTATTATAAGTGGCTCACCTGCCAGTTTGTGCAGGTAGGTTATTTTAGTGTAGCCAAAACCATAAATGCATCGTGCTCCACGCGTAGATGCCCGCCATGACGTCATCAATCATAATGCCAAATCCACCGGCAACACGCCGGTCTGCCCACCGGATAGGCCACGGTTTGAAGACGTCGAAAATACGAAAAACAATGAATCCCCAGAGTGCGGCCTCCCACGAGAAGGGCACTGCCGCCATGGTTATCCAGTAGCCAACAAACTCATCCCAAACAATACCGGAGTGATCATGCACGCCTAAGTCATGGGAAGTTTTGTCACACAACCACACCCCAACCACAAACGCCACAAACACAATGCTGAGATACCAGGCCAAAGGGAGGTCGGCCATCATCCAGTAGAATGGGATTGCTGCTAGCGTCCCGAAGGTGCCAGGTGCCCAGGGCACCGCACCACTACCCAGGCCAAAGGCAAAAAAATGGGTTGGCCGACGCCATACGCTCGCTGGTGCTCGGTTCATGGCGCTTCCCCGCTAAAATGCTGCCATCCTTCGTAGTCACTGGCGGCAACGCCAGTCACGCCTAGGGTTTCGGTACAGTGGCCTATCACCGTTAGCGAGAGGCCAAGATCGGCGAGCCGCTGCTGGGCGATAGCGAGGTTCGTTGGTGAGAGTGTCACCAGCAGCTCATAGTCGTCGCCACCCGATAGCGCGGCTTTAATTGCCTCATCGTGGCCTAACGTTTCTTGCAATCCTACGGCCAACGGTAGCGCGTCGACGTCTAGTGCGCAGCCTATGCCAGATGCCTTACGCACGTGCGACAAATCTGCCAACAAGCCATCCGAAATGTCCAGTGCCGCCGTTGCAATACCGCGCAGTGCCACACCCGCGGCTAAGCGAGGTTGCGGCAACAAATAACGAGCCAGCAGTGGGTGCGACAATTCGCGTTCGCCCTGGCGCCAAAGCGATAGGCCACCGGCACCACCACCCAAGGCACCGGTCACGGCGATAACATCGCCGACCTGCGCACCTGAGCGAGTTAGTGCTTGGCCAGTTGGCACTTCGCCCATCACCGTCACACCAATGGTCAGTGCCCCAGAGGTGACATCACCACCAACCAGCGCAGTGGCGTGCTGCTGACAAAGCGCGTGAAACCCTTCAGCGTATCCTGCTAACCAGTGTTCAGCAGCTTCGCGGTCATTAAAGACGCTCTTATCCAGCGTCATTGCCATCAGGCACCAACGCGACGTCGCGCCCATGGCTGCTAGGTCGCTGAGCGCCACCGCCAGCGCGCGATGTCCTACCGCGTGTGCTGGCGCATCGTGAGGAAAATGCACGTTACTCACCGACGTATCAACGCTGACCACAAGCTGCTGACCTGCTCGGGGCACCAAAAGCGCTGCATCGTCGCCATTTTCAAGCGCTATACCAGCTGTCGCGTGCGCCTCCTGCGGCGACATGAAGTAGCGCTGAATCAGTTCAAATTCGCCAAGCACAAAGGCCCCTTAAACGCATTATCAGGAGGCTCGCCTTACAGACGGCGAGCGCTGACCTCAGCACTTCGTAAGCGATTTGCTAACTTATCGAGAATGCCGTTCACGTATTTATGGCCGTCGGTGGCACCAAATGATTTGGCCAGCTCAACGCCTTCGTTAATCACTACTCGGTAAGGTACTTCCATCCGCCGAGAAAGCTCATAGGCACCCAAGCGCAGGATGGCTAGCTCAACAGCATCAAGGTCTTCGAGGCGTCGGTCGAGCAGCGGCGCAATTTCACGATCTAACTCCGCTTTGAACCGGACCGTGTTATGCAGCAGTTCATGGAAAAGCGCCTTATCAGCGATTTCCATTACTTTCACCCAGTTTTCGTAATCTTCCAGATCATCATCCGCTACCTGGCTACGAAACTCAGCTTCGATAGTGGTGATCGATTTCCCTGTCATTTGCCACTGGTAAATCCCCTGAACCGCTAACTCACGCGCGGCGTGGCGCCCTAGCTGCGCGGCAGAGGGCTTACGCTCACGACGTTCGCTCATTGGTTGTCTCCTAGCGGCAATGCTCGCAGTAATGAGACCATCTCCATCGCTGCCATTGCGGCTTCCGTACCTTTATTACCCGCTTTGGTGCCCGCCCGCTCAATCGCCTGTTCGATAGACTCAACGGTCAACACGCCGTTTGCTACCGGCGTATCGAACTCAAGCTGGAGGTGGTTGATGGCTGTGTTGCAGCCGCCAGCTACATATTCAAAATGCGGCGTGCCACCACGAATAACAGCGCCCAGCGCGATAACAGCATCGGGCTTCATGACGTTAAGTACACGCTTTACTGCCAGCGGTAGTTCCCAAGCACCAGGTACGTGGACAAGATGAATATTGTCCGCATCAACGCCGTGGCGTGTCAGGCTATCAATAGCGCCTTCCACCAGGCTATCCACCACATGGTGGTTAAAACGGCCTACAACGATGACATAACGGCCATCGACATCCACAAAAGTGCCTTCAACTTGCGAAAGGGATTGCATCAATTTATTCCTGCTGAGAAGTTGGCTCATACGCCGTGTCATTGGGTCCTAGACGCTCGACAACTTCGAGATCAAAACCGGAGAGCGCCGAGAATTTCCACGGTGAGCTGAGTAGCCGCATTTTGCCTACCCCTAAATGGCGTAGGATTTGCGAGCCAGTACCAATCGTTAAGTAGTTACCTGAACCGTCCGAATCGCTGGTGCGCGGTTGACGCACGCGATCCAGAAAAATATCGAGTTGATCTTTCAAGTCTTGGTGAGGACGACCATCGTCAATCAGCACAAAGACCCCCGCAGACGCATTAGCGATCTCTTCCAGCGCACGATGGGCATCCCAACGGCACTGCTCATCTTTCATTAACCCTACGATATCACGCAGCGTATCCGCCAAGTGAACACGCACCGTTGTCGCCTGCTCTGGCGTCGGCTGCCCCTTAACTAACGCCAAATGATGAGCACCTTGTATACGGTCCCGGAACACATGCAGCGCCAGTTCCCCATGGGCCGTCATCACATTGGTCGTTTCGACCGCATCAACCGTTTGTTCATTGACGATACGGTAGTGAATCAAGTCGGCAATCGTGCCAATTTTAATACCATGCTTTTTAGCAAACTCTTCAAGCTCAGGCCGACGCGCCATACTGCCATCATCATTCATGATTTCACAGATGACGCCGCTAGGATCGCAGCCTGCTAAAGAGGCTAAATCACAGGCTGCTTCAGTATGCCCAGCACGACGTAGAACACCACCAGGTTCAGCCATCAGCGGAAATATATGCCCTGGCTGTACGATATCTGTCGGCTTGGCATTCGCCGCCACTGCCGCTTGAACAGTACGCGCACGATCAGCTGCTGAGATGCCGGTGGTCACACCTTCGGTCGCTTCAATGGAGAGCGTAAACTTAGTGCCAAACCCAGAGCCGTTATCACGCACCATCAACGGTAGGTTTAGCTGCTCGCAACGCTCGCGAGTCATGGGCATACAAATAAGCCCACAGGCATAACGTGCCATGAAGTTGATATGCTCGGCCTGAACTTTTTCGGCCGCCATAATGATATCACCTTCGTTTTCGCGATCCTCATCATCCATGAGAATCACCATTTTGCCCTGGCGGATATCTTCCACCAGCTCAGCGATAGGGGACAACCCCTCTGAAGAGGAATGCGCCATGGAATCTCCAAAATAAGTGGTCGCAACACATGCGATTTCGCGCGTCAGGGTACCTTGCTCTGGCCCGGCGCGCTAGTCAGTGCACGGTTTAGCGATGATGCGCCAGTCACTACCAACGGCTCGAATTTCTTTAATAGTTAAGCGCTTCTGGTCGGCCATGCGGGTCATCCCGGGCAACGCAAATAGTGGTCGAGCCTCGCCTCCCAAAAGCGTGGGAGCAACAAATAACTGCAGTTCATCCACCGCATTTGCATCTAACAGCGCGCCTGCCAGCGTAGCGCCGGTTTCAACAAGCAGCTCGTTTACCAGCTCATGCTCAGCCAACCAGCTCAGCATCTCTGCAAGATCGATTCGGCCTTCTTGAGCCGCGGGCAGTACCTTAATGTCAGCGCCTGCAGCTTCCAGCTTTTGGCGTTTTTCTTCACTGTGGTGTTCAGTGGTAATAATCAATGTGCGACCTGGTTCACGAAGACAAGCGGCCGCTAACGGTAACCGCAGACGCGAATCCAAAATAACGCGTAATGGCTGCCGCTGACTAATTGTATCCGCGTTATCGAGCCCCAACTGGTCTGCGCGCACGGTTAGCCGTGAATCATCCATAATGACGGACTCAACGCCGCTCAAAATAGCGCTTGAACGCGCTCGCAGACGCTGCACTTGGCTACGAGCTTCTGGGCCAGTAATCCATTGTGACTCTCCAGAGCCCATGGCAGTGCGGCCATCCAGGCTCATGGCCATTTTTAAACGCACAAAGGGACGCTTGTGCTGCATACGGGAAATAAAGCCAGGATTTAACGCACGGGCATCCTGTTCCAACAGCCCAACATCTACCTGAATTCCTGATTCCCGAAGCCGCCTGATACCGCGTCCACTCACGCAAGGGTTAGGGTCAACCATTGCGACGACCACGCGGGCAACCTTGGCATCCGCTAACGCAACGGCACAAGGGCCAGTGCGACCTGTATGGGAACAAGGTTCCAGCGTGACATAAGCCGTTGCGCCTTCTGCCTTTGCACCAGCGGCGTTAAGCGCGTGAATTTCTGCATGCGGTTCGCCAGCACGGAGGTGAAAGCCCTCGCCAACCACCTGCCCTTCAGCGTGTTGATCGTAGCGGACAATAACACAGCCTACCCGGGGGTTGGGGTCTGTTGTATACAGCCCTTTCGCCGCCAATTGCAGAGCACGCGCCATAAATTGATGATCAGCGCTGGTAAAGCCTCTCTCCGTCAACTCGTTCATCAAACCTCTCCGCGATCTGGGTCGCTGTGGGCTGATGCAGGGTGATCGCCTGGATCTTGAGAAAGACGGTCTATCTCGGCGCGAAATTCGTCTAGATCCTGAAACTTACGATATACCGATGCAAAGCGGATATACGCCACCTGATCCAGGTTGCTTAATGCCTTCATGACGGCCTCACCGATATCCCGTGCATTAACTTCGCGGTCTCCGCGGGCACGGAGCGATTGGCGAATACGCTCAACAGCGGCTTCTATTGCCTCAGCACTTACCGGACGCTTCTCCAGCGCTCGCAACATGCCTGCCCGCAGCTTGCTCTCGTTAAAGGTTTCGCGTGAGCCGTCGGATTTTACGACCCTCGGCATAATCAGTTCTGCGGTTTCATACGTGGTGAAGCGCTCTTGGCAGCTAGCGCATTGGCGACGACGGCGCACCTGGTCACCGTCGGCTACCAGCCGCGAGTCGGTCACTCGAGTATCATTAGCACCACAAAAAGGGCAATGCATGGCAGTCAACCTGTTGTCAGTACGTGCAGCGTGTCAGCTTGTGCGGATAACGGCACATATAAGCAATATTGCAAACTATTATTAGCAGCGGAGTAGCCACGCGCTACAACGACATGCAGTTTAAGGGCGCTTGCAAGCAAAAATAGTCGCTTCTTTAAACGCGGCGTTAACCTAGCATTGTAACGATTTGGCACACAAGCTGCAGCGTTTGTCGTAGGTTGTTTAAGAGGACACCCCTATGACCCCATTTGAGCAGACAGTCCACCATTTCCTTGCGCACCTCTACGGCCCCCGCGCCAGCGAGGTACAACGCCGTCTTGGACAACACATTGAACACTTTCGCAGTGCATCACAGGCGCCAGCCATAACAGAAAATACCGCGGCTGAAGGCGATAATGCACCAAAATGGAGCGAAAAAGATCAATGGGTCATTAGCTACGGTGATTCCATTGTGGCAGAGGAAACACCGCCTCTTGCCGTGCTTAATGAGTTCCTTCAGCGCTATTTGGGGGAGCGTATTAGCGGCGTGCATGTGCTGCCTTTTTTTCCCTGGAGTAGCGATGATGGCTTTTCAGTCATTCATTACCGTGAGGTTAATCCAGAGCTAGGCGATTGGCAGCATATCCGTGAGCTGGCAAGCCACTATGACGTGATGGGCGATTTAGTGCTAAACCACGTGTCTCGCGAGTCTCTGTGGTTTGTGGATTATTTAACCGGAAGCTTGCCAGGTCGTGATTACTTTATAGAAGTAGACCCAGAAACCGATGTTTCTGACGTGGTTCGACCACGTAGCAGTCCATTGCTAGTGCCCATTTCCACGCGTCGGGGTACGCGCCATGTATGGGCAACCTTCTCAGAAGATCAGATCGATTTAAACTTTGAAAACCCTGACGTATTGCTTGAGTTTGTTGGCATCTTGCTGTTTTACCTTCAACAGGGCGTGCGTATCATTCGCCTGGATGCAGTGGCATTTTTATGGAAGCGTCTGGGCACGCCATGCATCCATCTTCCCGAAACCCATACGGTGGTCCGTTTACTGCGCGCCATTGTGGATGAAATAGCGCCGGGCACGCTGATAATTACCGAGACCAATGTCCCTCACGCAGAAAACATCAGTTACTTTGGCTTAGAACGGTTAGCCAACGGGGCGCCAGACGAAGCCCACATGGTCTATCAATTCGCCCTGCCCCCTTTGTTATTGCACACACTCACCCGCGGTGAAGCCACTACCCTTCAAACATGGCTTGCCAGCCTGCCGATACTGCCCAGACACTGCACCTATTTAAACTTCACCGCGAGCCATGATGGGATTGGCGTGCGTCCTTTAGAAGGAGTGCTACCCGATCATGAGAGAGATGCACTGCTAGAACTGATGCATCGCTTTGGTGGCTTTGTCAGCATGCGGAGCAATCCTGATGGCAGTGACTCACCCTACGAAATCAATATTACTTGGTTTGAGGCCATGCGCGGCACGCGTAGAGGACCAGACCCCTGGCAAATTGCCCGCTTCCTGTGCAGCCAAGCTATTATGCTGACGCTCCAGGGCATTCCCGCCCTCTATATTCATACATTGACCGGCACGCTTAACGATGTCGAAGGAGTGGAGCGCAGCGGCCGATTGCGCTCAATTAATCGACGCCGCTGGCAGCGTGATGAGCTAACACTGTTACTCGAAAGCCCCTCAACGCCGACCCACGATGTGTTTCATGCGCTTAGCCGCTTGCTGGAACTTCGGCGCACAGAGCCCTGCTTCCACCCCAACGCCACACAACGCGTACTGACTACGCCGCCTGAAGTGTTAGCCATTGAGCGAGGCCCGCTAAGCGACGGCCGCCGCCTGCTTGCCCTGTTTAATGTCACCGATACGCTACTGCCATTAGATAATGTAGGAGAAGCACTTGAGCAGACACTTAGCCAACATGCTTGGCGTGCTTTAGATCTGCAAAACGCCCAGGAAGAGACCACGCTTCCTCCCTATGCAATAAGATGGATGGTGGCAGATACGTGAAAAATGCATTGCGGCATAATGTCTCAGCAATGAGCCAATATAATCGTCAAATAATCGACGACTGAGATACTGCAGCATTCAACATTGACTGAGTTAACCGTTAATTATGCTGCAACAAAGCATCGTCATTGGCCCTTTGGGGTTCAGCCTTCATCAGCTGGTTTTAATAGTGGCTTTTTTGATAGCGCTTCTGGTAGGAGCGTTACTAGGGCGGCGACACCGCGTAGCGGTCAGCGACACGCTTATAACGGTATTTTTTATTGGCCTCCTGGCTGCCCGAGTCGTGTTTGTCGTGCGTTACTGGGAAGCGTATGACGGTATTATTTCCCGATTAGATATTCGTGACGGTGGCTTTGATTTAGCAGCCGGTTTTATTGCTGGACTGAGTTACGCGAGCTGGGCTCTCTGGCGCTCTGCTCGTCAACGCAGGCCTTTAAGCGGTGCCTTGTTTGCGGGATTGCTTACTTGGGGAATGCTGGTTGGTAGCACGCTATTAATCGAACAGCAATCGCGCCCACTCCCTCCCACCGCTTTATTAGACCGGAACGGCCACCCTGCCAGCCTACCTCAGCTTGCCACGCAAACGCAGCAGCCTCTGGTTGTTAACCTTTGGGCAAGCTGGTGCCCTCCCTGTATTCGAGAAATGCCTGTTTTTGAGGAAGCTCAAAATACCCAGCAGGACATCACATTTGTGTTTGTTAATCAGGGGGAAAGCGCCCAGCACATTGAGACATTTATGAATCAATATGACCTTTCACTTGATAATGTGTGGCTTGACCAAAGCAATGCATTAGGGAGAGCAACGGGGGCTCATGCCATGCCCACTACCCTTTTTTATAATGCGCAAGGAAAACTCGTGAACACGCACTTTGGCGAACTTTCCCGAGCAACGCTTCAACAAGGCTTGAAACGATTACGTTGAGGCAACCTCCTACCTTTGCTCATAACGTTACTGGCTTACACTGCGTATCTTTCACACATAAGGACTTACTTATGAAATACTTTTCCCTGTCTCGTTTAAGCACCTTGTTGCTATTAACGGGCATTGGCAATATCTCGACAGGCTATGCCGAAGAACTGCCGGCACCGGTTCAAGCGCTCACCAATCAGGGGATAACGATTCACGGTCAGTTTGAGGCGCCAGGGGGCATGCGTGGTTACGGTGCTAGCGTGCAGGGCCAAGAGCTGGCGATTTATTTAACGCCTGATGGCCAACACACCATTATCGGCACGCTAATGGATGATCAAGGCAACGATCTCACCGAAGCACAGATAGAGGAGCATGTTCGGGTTCCGCTTGAAGCGCAAACCTGGGCGTTACTGGAAGAGAGCCACTGGATTCAAGATGGCGATGAAAACGCGCCGCGGGTTATCTATACCTTTACCGATGCTAACTGCCCCTACTGTCGCCAACTGTGGCAACAAAGCCGCCCCTGGGTAGAGGCTGGTGAAGTGCAGCTGCGCCATATTATGGTGGGCATCTTAGCGCCGAACAGTCCCGCTCTGGCGGCCACTATATTAGGTGCAGATGACCCTTCTGCCGCGCTACATGACCACAGCAGCGGCGATTCACTTTCAGCAAGCGCTCAGCCTAGAGATATTGAAGAACAGGTATATGCCAACAATCAGCTTTTTGAAGAGCTAGGCCTGTACGCTACGCCCACCAGCGCCTTCCAGCGCGAGACAGACAGTGGCAGTTTACGTATCGACCGAATTCAAGGCTTACCCAGCGAGGAGCGTTTAATTGAAATGATGGGCGGTGAAGCGCCTTAAAGCAAACTATATAAGCGAGTTTTAAAGCGCCCATCCAGCATCCTCAAACCAATCACTAGCCCGTGGGGTTATACCACCACGGGCTACTATTTTTTCCGGATACGTTGGTTGCGATGCCTCTATCGCTGCTGCCCAGCTAGCTACTCGTCTGAAAGGTTTTCAAAACGCGGCATACCGACGTTCCATGGCTGGATATCGCCTTTTTCGCCAAAGTTCGCATGGTCGCCAAGTACATGGCCATCATGCTCACGTACTTGCCCATAAAGCGAACGCTTATGGAAGGTGGGGCCGAAGCGCTCTAGTGTCTCAGCAACGTCACCCGTGTAACGGGGGTCTTGCGGTCGCTCTTGGCTAGTCATGTAATAGGCAATGTCCCAGGCATCCTGGTCACTTAACGAGCGTGGCTGTCCGAGCGGCATATTGTTGTAAATAAACCCTGCAGCGGTATCTACTCTGACAATGCCTGCGCCCCAGTTATTAGAGCCATCGCCCCAGGGGGCAGGGAACACATACTCGCCGTTCTCATAGTGCCCAGCGCCGTCGTTTTGATGACAAATGGCGCAATTTTCTTGGTACGCCGCTTCACCACGAGCGTAATCGGGGGATTCATCTGGCTCGTCTGGCGCAGGAAAACCACGCCCATAAATAGGCTGACTGGGGTACATTGGCGCACCAGTAGCCAACCATTGGTGGTAGGCGCTGAGTGCGAGCATCTCATCACTGCCATAGGCAGGTGGCGTACCATTCATCGAGTAAGCAAAGCAGCCAGCAATGCGCTCTTCAAGATTGTTAACGTGCTGATTTTTACCCCTGAAGTCAGGCAGCGTGACCGCCGCTGCCCAGACCGGTGCGCTAAACGGCTGACGCCCTTCGCCTAAGTGGCAGCTTGAGCAGTTCATGTCATTGAAAACGTTTTCACCACGTAGCTGCTGCGTGTTGGTAAATAGGTCGTAGCCATACCGAATGACCTTTTTTAGCTCTGGATGGATATCAGCGTCTTCCAGGTCTGCCATGGTCGGTGGAACATGAACTAACTCGCCCTCTTGCGGTGCAGGAAAGCCAAGCTCCACTAACCGCTGATAGGGCGCTTCGTTCGATGGGTCGGCAGCATTGTCAGCGAAAGCGCTGACGGCTAGCCCGGTAGCTAATGAACAGCCTGTTAGCGCCAGCACGAGACGTTTTTTATGCATAATCATTGCGCTACCTCCCCTTCTTCACTGCCGACTTGGGTACTAACGTCCTGGGTGGCATACCACGCAGACACCGCCTGAATATCCTCATCGCTCATACGCTTGGCAATGGCCCCCATCAAATTTTGGGGATCATTATGGCGCTGATCATTTTGCCAGGCATGCAGCTGATTGCTTATGTAACCTGCGTGCTGGCTTGCAATACCAGGGAACGTCTCCCCAACGCCAGTGCCGCCCGGGCCATGACAGCTCTTGCATGACACAATGTAGGCATCCCAATCTCCGCGCTCAGCTAACTGTTCGCCACGGGCTAATAGCGCCTCGTCCACATCATCGCCCCCTTGGCCAGGGGTGATCGGCATTTCGCTATAGTAGGCGGCAACGTCCGCTATTTGCTGGTCATTAAGCATATTAGCAAAGGGCATCATGGTGGCGTTTTGGCGACGTCCCTCCTTAAAATCGTGTAGCTGCTTAACGATATAATCGGCATTCAGCCCAGCCAAACGCGGCCACGATTCGCCTCCCGGTATATTCATCCCGCTACCGTTAGCTTGATGACACGCCGTACAGGTTGCCGCGGCGGCCTGGCCACGCTCGGCATCGCCTGTTTCGGCAAAGGCCGTACCTGCGAGAGCACTGGCCCCTATAAGACTGACGCCCATCAACAAGCGATACTTGCCCCACTGTTTTTTATTCATATATCCCCCTGACTGCTGTTCGTTATTTACTTACCTACCCGTTATTGACTAGCCATTGCTCATTGACAGAGATAACGCAGCGAGCGCTATCGAATAGCCTCAGATCCTTCTCGTTAGTCATCCTCTGCCGTAGGAATGGTTAAGTGGGCGCTAAATCCGCCGGTTTGGACATTTTCAAAACTTACCCAGCCCCCAAAACGCTCAACAATTGCCGCCACAATCGCTAAGCCCAAACCGCTACCTTGCTGCTTGCTCACGCGCCAGAAACGCTGAGTTAACTGTTTTAGTGTAGCGTCATCGACGCCGCTACCCTGGTCGTGCACTGTAAACGTTACGTGACGCTGATCAGCGGCAGACTGCACGCTTAACGCTACAGGCTGCTCACTTGCCCCATGGTGCAGTGCGTTATCCAGTAAATTACGTAGTGCGGTTATTGCCAGCTCTCTAGGCATAGCAACGCACACTTGAGGTAATTGGGAGAGAACCTGGCACTGCCCGGCGGTTGCCATGCTATCGGCGATCGCCAGATCAACAATCTCACCTACCTGACTTGGCTCGCCATCATCAAAGCGCATGCGCCCTTCAACTCTTGCTAACGTCAGTAACTGATCTAGCGTATGCGCCAGTCGAACCACCCCCGCCTCTGCGTATCTGAGCGCTTCTTTCGCCGTTTCGCCGTCGGCTCGCTGCGCTACTTGAAGGTGGGTTTTAATCGCCGTTAAGGGAGTGCGTAGCTCATGAGCGGCATCGTTGGTAAAACGCTGCTCACGGACAATGGTTTGTTGGATTCTTACGAGTAGCCCATTGAGCGTATCGATCAACGGTTTAATCTCTTTCGGCACACCATAGGTAGACACGGGTGCCAATGCTTCCGGGTGACGACTGGCAAGCGATTCGCGCAGCCTTGTTAGCGGCGCCAAACCACGCCACACAACCACCCAGAGCGCAATTAAACTCCCCGTTAATGCCACTACAAACGGCACGACAGCGACGCGAAATACATCGCTTAGCAATATATCCCGCTCATCCATCCGGTCGGCGGTAGTAATGACCAGATTGCCACGCTCATAGGTAAAGACACGCCAGGTAGTATCGCCTTCCTGCCGGTAAGCATGACCGCGCTCACCCGGTGTCAGTATGGTTTCCATGTTGGCATGAGTGCGGGCAATGATATCGCCACGTGGAGAGTGCACCTGACAGGCCAACCCCTCGATCGGAGGGATAGACAAAGCGTGAGATTGGCTCTGCTCCCAGACATCTTCAGGCAGCTGAAGCACGAGCCCGGCGACCATGCGTGCCGACTGAGCAAGGCGCTGATCTAGCGTTTCTACGAATTTTTTTTCTAAATCATTGAGTAACCAAGCCGCAGCAACACCCCACAGCAATGCCAACGTCACCCCCAGAGTGAGCAATAGGCGGGCTCGTAAACTCATTGCTGCCCCTTATAAGACGTACCTGGAATGTGAACAGCCTCAGGCTTGCCTAACCGATAGCCCAACCCACGAACCGTCTCAATGATGCCACTGCCTAATTTTCGGCGTAGGTGGTGGATATGCACGTTCAGTGCATTGCTCTCTACATCGTCACTCAAACCATAAAGGCTATCTTTTAGCTGGTCGGCAGAAAGCACGCTGCGTGGCGAATGCAGAAAGGTCTCTAAAAGCACCAATTCTCGGCGTGATAGCGATACCAACTGACCGGAGACTTTCACTTCACGCGCATGGGGATCCAGCGTTAGCACCCCATGTATCGTCATACCCTGGCTACGGCCTGATACTCGCCGCAGCAGTGCATGAAGACGGGCCACTAACTCATCAAGGTCAAAGGGTTTCACCAGATAGTCGTCGGCTCCGCACTGCAGGCCGTCAACACGGTCTCGTACCGCATCCCGCGCCGTTAGCATTAACACTGGGGTAGCGTTGCCTTGGTCGCGCCACGATTGCAGCAGTTGCAAGCCGTCGCCATCGGGAAGACCACGATCAAGTATCACAACATCACTCACCACTGACTGCATGATTTGTCCCGCGGCTTGAATCGTAGACACATGATCGACGACAAAGTCGTACATCATTAAGCCGGAGCGTATTCCTGATGCAACAAGTGGATCATCTTCAATGAGTAAGACGTGCATGGCGGTTTTCCTTTTATTACTACTAGCATGGCAAATGCACGTTAACCCAGCATTAAGCTAGCGAGCTGTGCCATAAACTGATTACAAAAACTCATTTACCAAAGCTCATTCACAAAAACCTGCTACAAAAACGCCCTTGCCTAAGGAGACAAGGGCGATCGCGGTGGTTTATACATTAACGCTACTGGCTAATACGTTTTGCAATAAACCAGCCAGCCACCATCGCGGCCAACAGCGCTAATAACGGCAATGAGATTCCACCGATGGAGGCGATGGCAGGGCCAGGACAGTAGCCAGAAAGCCCCCACCCAATGCCAAATAGCGCTGCACCACCCAGCAGCTTGCCGTCTAACGCTTGCTTAGTTGGAAGCTGAAAATTAGCGCTAAACAGCGGCTCGCCACGGGCAAATACCAATCGGTAGCCCACAAACGTTGTGCCTACCGCACTGCCTAGCACAAACATCAGCGTTGGATCCCAGGCGCCAGCCACATCAAGGAAGCCAAGTACACGGGCAGGATCCGTCATACCCGAGATAGCTAGCCCAAGCCCGAATAGTAAACCCGCGATATAGCCAGCAGCGGTTTTGACCGTTGTACTATTCATATCAGCACTATTCATATCAGCACTATTCATATCACGCGCCTCATACACCACCTCCAATCATATGACGCATCACATAGACCGTGGCGATCGCTGTGAGTAGAAACACCCCAGTGGCGGCCATAGAGCGTGGGGATAAGCGTGCCAAGCCGCAAACGCCATGGCCGCTGGTACAGCCGCTGCCAAGCCCTGTGCCTAACCCAACTAACAGACCGGCTATCAACATCAGCGGCACGCCGCCAGCTGGCGCACCGATCACCGCACCGGGAGCATCGGCAACGTTGCCCAGCCCGCCTCCCATTGCCATGACCAGTAACGGGCCACTCACCAGCCCAACCAAAAAGGCTAAGCGCCAAGCGCTGTCGCCTTTAGGTCGCTGGGTTATTAAGTTTCCAATAATGCCGCTAATACCGGCGATGCGTCCCAAGGCTCCCATCAACCACACCGCGGATAAGCCTATCAATACACCACCAACGAGCCCTTGCAGGCTTGCCATCCAGTCCACAGGTATCTCCTTGCTGTGTTAATGCCTGTTTTTACAGGTTGAGATGCCCAACAGAGGATACAGTGGGCAAAAATTAAACAGCCCAGTGGCGAGCGGTACAACGCCAATCCATCCCCATGCGCCAATGGTGCCGGTAAGCGCCAGCATGATCAGAATAAGACCAACAACGATTCGTGCCACTTTGTCGATACCGCCGACGTTTGCTTTCATTTTCTGCTCCTCAATAATCAATATCGGTTAAAAACGGTTGATAGGGACTTTTAGATAGACAACGCCATTGTCGTCGGCAGGCGGCATCTCTCCCGCGCGCATGTTGACCTGTACGGAAGGAATGATGAGCTTAGGCATGCCTAGCGTGGCATCACGCTCCGTGCGCATTTTCACGAACTCATCTTCTGTAATGCCTTCATGTACATGGACGTTTGCGTCACGCTGCTCTGCCACACTGGTTTCGTGCTGATAAACGTCTCGGCCTGGCGCTTTATAGTCATGACACAAAAACAGCCGCGTTTGCGTCGGCAGTGCCAACACCTTTTGGATAGAGCGGTACAGCGTACGTGCATCGCCACCGGGAAAATCACAGCGTGCAGTGCCGTAATCTGGCATAAACAGTGTGTCGCCAACGAAGGCCGCGTCGCCTATTACATAAGTAAGGCAGGCAGGCGTATGGCCTGGCGTATGAAGCACGCGCGCTTGAAGACTGCCGATAGTGAACGTATCGCCTTCGTTAAACAGGGCATCAAATTGGCTGCCGTCCCGAGCGAACTCAGTGCCCGCATTGAATGCTTTACCAAAAATTTCCTGTACGTCGACAATGTGTGCGCCAATCCCGGTTTTTCCACCTAACGTTTGGTGCAAATAGGGTGCCGCAGAGAGGTGATCAGCATGCACATGGGTTTCTAAAATCCAGGTCACTTCAAGGCGGTTATCGCGAATAAATTCAATAATTTCATCCGCAGAACGTACATCCGTATGCCCCGCGGCATAATCGAAATCGAGTACCGAATCTAGAATAGCGCAGGCATTACTCTCTGGGTCCTGCACCACATAACTAAAGGTATTAGTGGGCTCATCAAAGAAGTGAGTAACAATCGGGTGTTGCATTCTGTGCCTCCCGCTAATGGCAAGTAGTGATATTGCTATGCAACCATCATAGACCACAAAAAGGTTATATGCTTATATTTTACTGGAATTTAAAGCCATTTCTTGAGCATGGTCAATATTGCTCGCCTACCAGTAGCCGCGAGATAAAAAAAGCACCTCGCTGCCAACGAGGTGCTGTGATGAGAGTGACATTATCGGTTAAGCGACATTCACCAGCTTCTATCTACTTAAAGCCTTATTTACTTCTAGACCTGATAAGCTCAACCAACTGATAAATTTAAATATTCCTAGAAAAAATAGGCATGGAGCGTTAAACCTCACCCTGGTTATCAAGTTCTACCGCTTCATGCATACGGGCTAGCACGTCAGGCATCGCCGCTTGCACACGGTTCCAACTGGGAATGAAGGGACGTTCGCGGGGGTTATCTAAAAACAGATTGCCGGCTTCTAGCAAATTGCTGGCAAATAGCTCCACTGCCTGTTCTTCACAGTGGCGATCTAAACTTAGTCCATTCATTGTTGCGTCGTGATCATAGGCTTCAATGAGGTCTAAGGCTAAACGGTAGTAGGTTGCTTTGAGCGTCCGGAAATCTTCGCTGCTAAAGCTAACCCCTTGGGTAGCCAGCTTACGATACAGCGCTTTAGCGATATCCAGACTCATTCGGTTCAAGCCACTGGTCGCATCCTCTTCACTAACGGGCTGATGCTTATGGTCATAGGCGTCGGCAATATCGACCTGACATAGCTGACGATGGGAGTAGTTACGCTGCAACTCCGACAGCACGCCGATTTCCAATCCCCAGTCAGCGGGAATTCGGATGCCCTCAAGCACATCGCTGCGCATGGCAAATTCACCGGATAACGGGTAACGGAAGCTGTCTAAATAATCCAAATAGGGTAACGGACCACAGACGGTTTTCAAGGCACGTAGCAGCGGCGTCACCATCAACCGAGAAACACGCCCATTGAGCTTTCCTTCGGCAATACGCGGGTAATAGCCTTTACAAAAACTGTAATTGAAACGGGGATTCGCGACGGGATACATAAGGCGTGCTAGGAGGCCACGGTCGTAGGTAAGAATATCGCAATCGTGAAGACCAACGGTGGTGGAGCGACCTGAACTAAGCACATAGCCAGCGCAATACCATACGTTTCTTCCTTTACCTGGCTCTAATGCCCCCAAACCATGACGCTCTAATTCTTGGTCGATGGCGCGTAAACGCGGACCGTCATTCCATAGGATTCGAGTGTGCTGGGGCAAGCGCGAAAAGAACTCCCGTGCATATAAAAACTGATCCCGGTCTGCCCTGTCCAAACCAATGACAATTTCATTGAGATAAGGCACTTTCACCAGTTCATCAACAATCGCCGACAGCGCAGGCCCTTCCAGTTCAGAAAAAAGCGAGGGTAAGATCAGCCCCATTGGGCGGCGTTTGGCAAACTGGCAAAGCTCTTGTTCAAGGGCTTCAACTGGCCGGCGTGTTAAGTTGTGAAAATCGGTTATCACACCATTTTGATGGAAATCACTCATACGCTAGCCTCCCGTGACTTGTAATCTGATGCAGCGGCGTCATTCACTGGCGTCATTTCTAGACGCCCGTCATCTCGCCCCCACCAGTGGGCTACCCCCTCAGCCCAGCCAGCTGGCCCAGTCGCGTTTGTTCGATATAGCGCGCTGTTGTGCGGCTCAACATTAAGTGCGTGGCAACCTCGAATCACCACCGCTTGATCGACGGTTTCCAGCATCGTGATATCGTTTGGGCCATCGCCCAAGCCCAATGACAGTGGTTGACTGCCTCGTAATGCAGTAAATCGCTTGATTAGCCACTCTACAGCACCACCTTTGTCAGATAAGCGCCCGATCACATGCCAAAAGCGTCCCCCTTGAGTGAGTTCAAGGCCATCGCCTTCAAGCGCAATGCGAAACGTTTCAAGTGCAGCTGCATTATCCTCCCAAATAAGCGGCTCACTCCCCTCCCGCTGCCGCGCTGCTTTCGCACGGATTTCATCAAGCCCAGTTAACGCCATTACCTGCTGAAGACTTAAGTCGCCCATGCGGGTAAACCGAACGCCCAAGCGCTTACGCCAAACGTTTAGTCGCGCTTTAATGAAGCCACTATCAACGCCGGTGTGTTTAATAACGACGCCATCCCGGCCATTACCAGGGCGATCTAAACGCGCATGACACCAACCAGGCGGCAGACCAATAACGGCACCATTTTCAGCAATAAAGGGAGTCGCCGTTAGCCCAAGGGCTTCACGAAGGGGAATGAGTTCAGCGCGAGTTTTACTGGTAACCGGAATGACCGGAACCCCTAGCTGTTTAAGGCGGGCAAGCCAGGGCTTGGCAGGTGAGAAATCATAACTGTGGTGATCTAGTAATGAACCATCCAAGTCGGTGACTACCAAACGCGGTTGAGGCGCTGGGTCTATTGGTGACTGAGCATCACTGGGCAACGCAGTATGCCTTTGTTCGGTCATAGCACCACCTTTTTGCAATCTTAAAAGTCGTTACACACGCCCACTTTTAGATAAGCAACCAAGCAGTTTGTATGCCAATACAATTTTATTGTTAATAATCAGAAGATTGGCTCATAAAAACCAGCTGTCTTTTTATAAGCACCAAAACAACGCAATCATGACGCACCAAAATAGCGCGCAAATAAATTGAAGAAAATTCGACAAGCCCTTGGCAAAAGCCCACAAATAGCTATACTCAAATTGTACCCACTGGCAACCTTGTACACCCCTCACCTGATGCCAGTGGGCTGCAGTGAGACAAGCCCTTTCATACCCGCCTCCCCGGCGGGTTTTTTTGATCTATTCCCTAGTCAACGTGAATAACCACCTCAACGCGACGGTTGCGCGCTCGCCCTTCAACAGTATCGTTATCTTCTAGTGGCTGGGTTGCGGCTAGTCCAACCGCTCGTAAACGCTCCGGAGCAACCCCTGCGGCTTCCAGTGCCTCAACGATCGCAATCGCCCGCGCACTTGAAAGCGCCCAGTTGGACGAAAACTCTGGGGTATTGATGGATTGGCTATCAGAGTGCCCCTCCACCCATACTTCCCCCTCGAAGCGCTGAATGGTATCCATCAACGACCCCACTAGCGTTGAGCCCCCTTCTGTCAACTGAGCATCGGCAGAGGGAAATAGCAACCGATCTTGTACACGCAGGCTGATCCCTTCGGCGACCCGGGAAACTTCAACGCCTTCCAAATTAGGTAGATACGTCGAGGCCTCCACACGCTCAGCCAATCTCTCATCAAGTGCTAATGCGCTATTCATCGCCACATCAGACACTTTTTGTACATTAATAGGTGGACGGTCGGTGAGCACTACCATGTAATCCGCCAACGGTGAAACAGCCTGACGCTCATCGGTAGGCAGCAGCAACTGCGGAAGACTACTAGTGACAGCCGATGTCTGCGTATCTATCGAGTCTTCTTCAATCCGCGCCAATAAAGGTGGCGCCTCCACAACAGCAGTGCGAGCTTTAGGCAACCCTGCCACACCCAACGCAGCGCTAATCGCAAACGGGCTGAGCGTATCACTACTAGGTGATACGCCGAGTACCGTGCGCTGCTGGCGGACTTCAGCAAGCGCATCCGGCAGGGGTATTTCTCTAGCAGGCGATGACTCATAGCCGTACTCATCGGCTGTTTCTTGCTGAAACAATGATGGGCTTGTCACATTTGCCGCAGCAATAATAATAACGAACAAGGCTACCAGTAGCGTCATGATGTCAATATAGCTAATCATCCAACCGCTATTACTTTCATCTTCTGGATAGGCAGTTAGCAGTGAATCATGGCGCGGACCAGCGCGGTGGTCTTCAAGCATGGGAGTTTTCACTCATTCAAGTTTTTAACCTCGTGGCCGATATAGGGTAAGCGTGGCAAACTAGTCTATCAAAAGCCGTTTCGTAGCGAGAAGGAACAATCAGGTGCGCACCCGACCTATGTCATCAAGAACTGCTTCATTATCGACAATGTCACCATCCATGGTTCAACTATTGCGCCCTGCCTGTATTGGACTGGCGAGCCTGATGCTAAGCGGCTGCTTTTATGCCAACACATCGCAGGCCCCCATTGCGACTACCTACCCTTATAGTGAGCAGCAGCGCATGCAAGCGGCTCAGCACTGGGAAGTGCTAGCCCAACACGAAGCGGCAGGCATTCTTCGCAGTGAACGGGTTCGCTTTAGAGACCTCCATATTCCAGCGCAAGAGCATACATCCGTTAGCGCCTACTATGGTGGCGAATTTGAACGTGGCTTTCGTACGCTATTAACAAGCGAACTGGTGTCGCGTGGTGGAAGCGTGATGACACACCCCAGCACTGGCGGCGCCACCGTCCAAGTAGACGTTGAAGTTGTTGAGCATCGTGATCGCGGCTATATACGCCCACCGTTTGGTGCTTACACCGCCCTTGCCGGTGGCGTGACCGTGGCTAGCATGGCACTAGGAAACTGGAGCGAACCTGCACTTGCATTAATTCCCGCAGCGATGGTGGCAGATACGACCAGCGGCAGTTGGACTTATGAGGGCAAAGAGGAGGTTATCATCACTACCCAGATCGTTGATAATGACCGCATTCTCTACTCCTCTTCTAATATTTATTACATAAATGCTGGTGATCGACGTCACTATGCGCCACATCGTGTTCCTCAAGCGCCTGCAACCCCTACTGTTTCTATCACCAATACTTGGTAATTACATGCTTTCACTCTCTTCCTCTCTGTCTCCACTGCGCGGCTTAGCAGTTGGTGCACGCCTACTTATCGCTGCGTTGCTTATGCTGTTTTTGGCTGGTTGCACTGCACTTGGCAATAACAATGGCACGCGAAATGCCGAGCCTCAGCCAGATCTCTCCGAACTAGCTCATGAGGCTGCCGCGCAAATGGTCGCCAGCAACCCGGACCTTACACGCCACAGCCCGATGATTGCGGCTACTTTTGTAAGTATTGATAACTTAAGCCAATCGTCGACATTTGGCCGTATTAGCTCAGAAATTATGGCGTCTGCTCTCGCAAGGCAAGGCATGCAGGTGCGCGAAGTCAAGATGCGTGACAGCATGTTTATTGAAGAAACCGTTGGTGAATTAATTTTATCCCGCCAAGTTCAACGTCTTAGCGCCCAGCACAATGCACGCTCGATACTGATGGGTACTTATGCACAAGGCCAGGACTATCTCTATGTGAGTGCACGAGTCGTTCGCGCTGGTGATGCGATGGTGCTTGGCAGCGCTGACTTTAAACTGCCGCTGGATAATAACACCCGCAGCTTATTGGAAGGTCAAGGCGGCTGGTAATTGATTCACCGCTTGCCGCGATACGAATGAAAAGGATAAACATGCCCACCCGCACAAGCAAACCACTTATCGTGGCCACTAGTCGCTTGATAAAGCTATGCGCAAACATTACCAAGCTGCTTAGCTATATTTTTCATGCCGTGCTGCCGAACAAGCGCTTCACGCTGCCAGCCTATGCCGCGCCCTGGCTGAAACCTAAAAACAAGTCGACTATTCCTCGTATTATTTGGCAGACCAACTTCACTAATAGAGTGACCCTTCCGGTTTACTTGAATTACTTGTTTAATCGTCTCATGGCCCCTCGTTTCGAATATCGTTTCATGATTACCGACGCGCGGAGTGACTTCATTAAAGAAAATTTCGACGACGCCCTGTTCACCAGCTATTCAAAGTTACAAATTGGTGCGGCGCAGGCTGATTTTTGGCGCCTCATGGTGCTTTACAAATACGGCGGCGTTTACCTTGATATTGACGCACATGCCATCTGGCCGCTTTCCCGTGTTGTCCCTGGTGATATTGACGAACTCTACGTCACGACCCGTAAAGGTGAGCTGAGCAATTACTTCATCGCCAGCAAACCAGGTAACCCCAACCTACGCAGATTGATTGATCAAGTGCAGCAAAACATTGAAGAGAACACTCTCACCAACGTGTTTGAGCTCACTGGTCCTGGCGTATTCATTCAGCTATTAGATCAACGCACCGTCCCCACAGTGTCATACCGTCACGCCTGCAACCAAGGCAATTTTACTAACGAGCACTTCCAGTATATTGATAAAAAAGCGGGCAAATGGACAAGGGAGCAGAAAGAAGTTGCAATTGTCGCTTCTGAAACCGTAGAGCAATCCACAACTTCGCCGCATAAAAACGACTCATAAGTTAATAAACGTCGGCCTATATCCAGCCACAGCTGGTAATAAACCGACGTTTAGACGATTCAGCTTTATAGCATTTTTCTAGCCTTGAAATGCTCTACTGTAAGCACTGTAACATCCCCATATAACAGCTAACCAAAACGCATAAAACATAGCGCCGCTATTATGGGCTAAAAAGGTTTGGGATAGCCCAAAGTCAATGAACGCAACCGGAAGCAGCGTGCCCGCCACCGCTAATGTTCGTATTTGCAGGTTCTCGTGCACCACTCCAGAGGCAAACATTTTAAGCGGCACCATGTAGAGCATTACAAGCACAGCCAACCCCACTACCCCTCTCTTAGCCAGCGCATCGATAAATTCATTGTGCGCATGGCCAAATTGAGCCGCCACTGGAGAGATACTGTGTTGCTGCCCCAAATTAAGCATCGCCGCTTCATACCCCGACTCTCCCCAGCCTAGCAGCGGACGCTGAATAATTAATTGCGATGCCCCACGCCACATTTCAAAACGTAGCCCAAGAGAGGTATTGCTCTCCTCGCCTGAAACATAGAGGCTGATATCGCTAATCGCCGAATTAACGCGCTGCTGAACCCCCGTCTGAGGCAGTACAAATACCAACGTAGCCAGTGTCACAACCAGCCCAGCCACACTCACTTTTAGCGCCAACGGCAACTGACGGCCAAAACCACGATAAAGAACATAGCCAATGACAGGCAGACCCACCCAACCACCACGGCTACCTGACATCAGCGAACCCAGCATTCCCAGCAAAGCCCCTAGCAACAGTAAAACTACCCAAATTACGCGCTGACGCTGAAGTACCGCCCAGCCCAAACCTGCTAGACACAACACGCCCATTAACATGCTTAGATTGCCAAACTGGATGGGATGTAAATAGCCGCCAACACGCTCTATTCCATTGCCAAACCGTTGCCATAACGCCCAGCTACCTGCCCCTATTGCCCCCAGCGACAACCCACTCCATAACCATGCTTGGCGTGGCGGAAAGCGTAAAATGAGTAGCAATACCGGAATAGCTAGTAAAAAGCGTAATGGGCGATCAAAGCCTTTAGCGCCTAGATCTATGATGGAAAGCCCCCCCACGACAACTCCGTAGACCACTAAGGTCAGGATTATTCCGTAGTCTTTCGAGGTGAGTGAATAAGGCGATTGCAAAAACAACAGGGAAATGCTGACAAGTAATAACAACAGAGGGCCAATGGAGTAACCAGACGGAACAATGAGAGCCAAGGCTCCCATTAGAAACACTGCAACCCCAGTAACACTTCTTAGTGATTCAGAAGGAAAAAAAAGATGACTAAACATAAAGGTAGGCGACCCAGCGATTATATGGAAACCACAAATAGTAGCATAACCACCCTGAGAGCCTATTTACCACATTGTGTAACTGCCCGTGACTGAGTAATTTTTCAAAAAGATATCATCGCGGATATACAAGTGGACCAATAAAAACTCAAAGCGCCGTCCGCAAAACTGGCCAAAGACATCAAGTCCGAGAAAGACCTCGGAGCCCTCACCCAGCAACTCGAAAACTCACTGTTGAAACCGCGCTCAATGCCGAATCGTATGAACACCTCGGTTATGAGAAACATGCTCCGGCAGGTCGAGGCACCAGCAACAGCAGTAATGGCCTCTCTGCCAAACGACTAACAGGCCAGCATGGCGACGTACCGATTGAGTCACCCCGTGGCCGGGACGACTCTTTCGAGCCTCAGTTCATCCGCAAGGGGCAGTTCAGACTACCCCTTGCGGATGAACAAATCCTGGCATTGTATGCTAAGGAATTGATCAGACGAGATATCGTGGGCATCTTAAAAGAGATGTACAACCCGAGCATCTCGGCAACGCTGGTTTCCAAAGTGGCCGAGTGTGTAATCGATCAGGTTTACGAGTGACAAAACCGACCTGTTGATCCAATCTGCTCCATTGCTGATCTGGACTGCATCGTTCTGAAAATTCGTCAGGACAAGAAAGTGATTAACAAACTCCTCTACCTGGCTCTGGCCATCAACATGAAAGGCCAGAAGGAGCTGTTAGGTGTGTCGCTGGCCGATTCCTAAGGCGCGAAGTTCTGGCTATCGCGACTCACCGAGCTGCGAAGTCTTAGAGGACATCCTAATCGCCGGTGTGGACTGCCTCAAAGGCTTCCCGGATGCCATTGCAGCAGAATACCCTCTACAAGTCATTCATTCCGAATGGTCTTCAAAGCGGGCCTTAAGCCACGAGCAACTCCTGGGAAAGAGACTCAGAGGTACCAATTATGGGCGAAGTTTCCATAGGCGTTTCCAGTCCCGCGACTGCCTCTTCTTGATGAGAATCTTCGCTCTCGCCTGCCCATTCGATCTCTTCTGCATAAATTTCGTCAAACGCGACCCTCTCGCCACGATCAGGTATCAGTGTTGCTAAATTGGGATCAATGCCATCGAAGCCGCTTTGCCCCATCGCCTCTATAACGCTAAGCATGCTCAGCACACCTTCAAGCACTACCGCGCTTGAGACCGCATCAAAATCAAGCTCTAAGCCTTCAAGCGCTTTTAGGCTCAACTCTTCCAGGCCACGTTGCTCAATAAGCAGTGTAAGAATGCCATCAATACCAATTCCGTTTCGAGCTATCTGAGGCATATCACCACCTGGAAAAAGCGACAAATAGCCATAATCAAAATCTTCAAGACCTTGAGATATCGCCACTGCTGCCTGCTGTGCTGTTGCAGTAATAGCAGGGGCAACGTCATCGTTGGTTGGCCACAAAATCGATATCGTTTCGAGCACGCCTGATTCGTTCATATAACTATTCTGGTTATGGTAATCAAGCATTAGTTCAGGCTGAAATGTTTCCAACGTCTGCTGAACCGCAGTAGCTTCTGGGATCAATGATGCATCAATAACTTCACTGGAATCCCATGTACGGTTGAGATCAATATCTTCAGCGTTACGACGCGGATCAATGGTTGTTTCAGGGTCTAATTCACCGGCAACGAGATCCTCCCAGCGCTCAAAACCGTCAGGATTGACTCTTGGCATCACGGCTAACGTCACTTGCTCACGTAACGCTTGAGCAGCTTCGCTGTCACCACTCAACCACTCTAGCAAATGCATAGCGGCTTCTGTCCCGGTTAGTTCATCACCATACTGTTGCGTCACTATCATTAACTTACGCGGCCCTTCTCCGACCGTAGCACTGTATAAAGGCCTACCCTCCACAGACTCACCTTGCGTTGTGTACCGTTAACCTCCTATGGCTTCTTTCCGGCCGGAGCCCCCACCGTTGGGCAGTGACGCCCTTGCCAGCCGGACTGCCGTCCCCTCAGCCGGGGTGACGTCACTTTCTTTCAGGTAACCGGGTTTGCTGGCTTCGCCGGGCAAACAAAAAGCCAGTCAGCGTTAGCTGACTGGCTCTAGACAAGATATCACTGCCTGACCACTAATTATCTTTAATGCGTCTTTTGTGGCTCCGGAAGCTCATCTTTTAATATACGCGCATAGGCTGCGCGAGCCGTTTGCGCGATAGCCAATTGCTGGTTCAAACGCTGAATCTCTTGATCAGTCACGCGCAGGTTGAGTAGCTGGTTGCGTGCATTTTCAGACAGATCTGACACATTGTATTCACTACCGTCGATAGTTACTGTTTGTGCTTTATCCTTCGCCATACATAGCTCCTTAATGGGTAATCATAAAATTAGAGATGAATTATTACAGCTGTGCACGTGAATATCGAAAGCGTACGCATCTCATGAACCTTCGATTATGCGGCTTTTGCTGCAAGCGCTGACAATAGCCCTTCAATATCAGCTGCTGCTGGCAGCAACTGCGATGAACGACTCGGGTGGCGTAGCGAAAACTCTTTTAGTGCTTTAGCAGGCAGCGCTTTATCCAGAGTCGGTACGCTTACTCGCCAGGCCAAATGCCTTTTGGTTGAGTGGATATCTATTTCAACCACTCCCCAACCCACCACCCCATGACCTTTTACATAACATAACACTCTATCTCCTTGCCGATAATGGCCAGTCGATTCAAAGGTGATCAAGCTTAACGTAGCCGTTCTAGTGGGCCAGTGCTTTTGAGCCCATTCTTTTGAAACACTTTGCCAAAAACTTCTGGTGGTTTCGGATACTGAAGGCTGCCGATGGGGTTTTGGCAACGCACTCGCCAGCAGTAATTGATAATGCTCACGAGCAACATAATGATGCGCTAGCCGTTGATGAAGCTCTGCGATATGCGCATCTACACAGTCTAGGTTTATCAGCTGTTTACGCGATTTAGCGCTTAATGCCCACGTAGGGTAACGACGTCCTTCAATAACAATGCTTTTCGGTAATTTCGCCATCACTTCCCAATCTCGTCGCCTAAAACCAACGCGGCATTGTACTTAATTCAACCAGCCTGGTAAAAATATTCATTCCATACCTTTGACGTCGCTCAATAGAATACATTCAATCGAAGTATTTCTAGCCAAATAGGTATGTATCGATATCTTCCGGCACGCCAATAAGCTGCTCCCTCAGCATCTAGGGTCCGCGCTAAACACCGTCCATAAAGGGAGTCGATTAGCATCTCTCTAGCGTTGGCCCTGCCTTATCATCCAAAAACTCATTGCTTGACGCATACCATGCAGACGACCGATATTGCTGGGTTGATTTCAAACCATTGCGACCCACCAACGCCCCAGAACCTGAGACCCGCGTACCATCATTGAAAGTCGTTTTTATGCAAGCCACGCCGAGTAAGGAAAGATATGGCTATCAAGACCAACGAGGCGAGCTATAGGGCTAGCTACTTTAGGCACTGAGTTTGTTCATCCATTACCCAGATGCTCATCACTTGATACTGAACAGCTTCAAAGAACTCGCAGGTGCTGTACGAGGTTTCGCAGTTGGTCAAGGTTTGTAACTTACCGGCAATGGATAACTCCCAGATTGTAAGAATTAACTATCGAAATCGAAGGCAAAGTCGTCATCGCCTTCGTTGAAGAGTTCATCTAACGACATGGGTGGATCAGCCACATCTGGTGTGCGGGTCATTTGCGCTAGCAGGCCATCTTTGAGGTTGTTGAGCGACATCTGGTGTGCGTACACCAGTGCCAGGGCGCCACTGGTGCGCAACTTAGCCAACGTATCGGCATCGAGTGCAGCCAATGCTTTTTCATCCACCAAACGGATACCGGTTAGACGCTTTCCACCCTTGCCTTCCTCGCCCACAAGGATTTGCCGCTCGGCCAGCAGGCCTACCGCTTCTAGCTCAGCCACCAGGCCTAGGGTGCGGTGATTTTCCCGCTCTAGATTGGTAAGCACCTTCTGAATTTGCTGAAGCGTCTCTGTGGCCTGCCCTTGGTCATCAAAAAGCGCCAGGCCATCAGGGCGCTCCAAGTGGCTCGCCTCGGCATCAAACTGAATAATATACTGCCGCTCGCTGCCTGAGCCCTCTGCCCCCGGAACAGCTGCCAGCATAAAAGGGTAGCGGCGAATATGGGCAGGTATATAGCGGCCAATCCAGTGGCCTGTATCCTCTTTCACATGCATATTTTGGCCGTGGTTAACGCCGACCAGCGCCTGGGGCAAACCGCCGCTTTGCGGAAAAACGATAGGCATTTCACGTGCGGAACGTGATGCTTCCGCCGCGACTAACGGAATCAGCATTTGCCCCTTTGCAAAGTCGTAAGGCTGGCGAGGATTAAAGCGCAACTGCTGGTGTTCGCGGGGCTGTAGTGGGGTCAACTGGCGAAACATGGTATCTCCTTGAGTAGTACTATTTGCTCTCGGCGGCATTAAACCAGCCACCAAACAAAAAGGCCACCCCGAAGGGTGGCCTTACTACGACCACAGTGCAGTCAATAAGTTGCCAAAGGCAGCTTACGCGATACCTGCAAAGTTTTCGTTTACGAGGTCAGTAGAGGTAACGCCGTTCAACAGAATGGTGAAATCCAGACCTTCGCTTGAGGTTACAACGGTGTCGCCAGCAGCAAAGTCAGCGGCCGTGTATCCCTGGTCGAAGTAATCTTGCTGTGCAGCGCCATTCAGTGCGGTGAAGAAGTCATTAGCATCTTGAACAACGATGTCTGCTGCACTATCAACACCCAGATCACGAAGATCGATGATTGACTGGTTAGTCAAATCAACACCACCCTGACCAAACACTTGGAAGTTATCGATCTGCCAAACAATACCTGCTTCACTAGCGTCGGCATTGAAGTCAAAGCTAGAGATGAACTCAGAAGAAGTACCGTTACCGCCAACATTGAAGCTAAAGTTATACTCGTTAGCTACAACCGTACCGTTGGTGCCAGTAGTTCCGTCCCACTGTGCATTAAGCAGGTTACCTTCGAAGCCTGACAGGTCAACAGTGCTCAGAGCAGTGTCAAGATCGCCAATATTCAGCGTAGTGGTAACATCACCATTCGCATCTACACCGCCACCAACAATTTCAAGTGTGCGGGCGTAAGTAGTACCTGCGTTGGTGCCGTCTACAGTGTTCAGATCCAGATTGAAGACGTAATTAGTATCTGCAGCCAGATCCAGCGTTACAGTACGGTAGTCTTGAACCGACAGATCGCTTGAGTAATCACCAGCGAAGTTAACGGTGATTTCGTTGCCGTTTGCACGGTCAGCAGCGATCAACGTCAGATTTTGATTAGCGTTATTCGCCGCAACGTTAACAACCTCAGAACCAGACAGGTTGATCAGTTCAGCAGCACCACTTAAAGCTGCGACGTTGTACTGCTCAACGCCGGATACCGCAGCAGCGTTGAATTCGCCAGAGAAGCCGGTGACCGCTCCGTTGAACTGGTTGTTAGCAGCCAGACCCAATTGAATGGTTTCGAAAGCCGTAACTGTTGCCTGAGCACCACCGCCGTATACAGCCAGAGTGTCAGTTTCAGCCGCCGTACCGGTCAGCACGTCAGTTGCGCCAGTCAGCAGACCTCCGTTGATTGCCAGTTCCAGGTCGCCGCCCAGGTCAGAGCCGTCAACTACAGAAGCACCAGACGCCATGCTTGCAATGTGCAGATCAAGGTTCTGGGTACCGTCCAGGTCAACTTTGCCAACACCGGCCAAAGCAGCGCTTTGAACCAGGTTTTCAGAGCTGCGACGACCGCCAGAGGTCAGATCCAGTTCACGAACCGCGCTGGTGCCAGCGCCTTCGATGCTGACGTTAAAAGCTTCAACGGCCAGTTCACCATCCAGACGGGCAGTGTTGTCGAGCAGCACTTCCAAGTTATTCTGGGTCGGAACCGGACGAGTGTTGATCACGTCTACAACGCCAACGAATTGATCGTTGTTGTTGTTGCCTGAACCCAGCGTCTGGTTCTTGCCAGATACAGTCAGCTCGGTATCGATGCGCGCTCGAACGATATCGGTGTCGACACCAGTTCCTGCAATAGGATTGCCAGCTAAATCAGAAGCCAAGTCTGTTGCAATCACAACTTTCTTGCCATCGATAGCGGTCATGTTGCCGGTAACGATGTTCTGACGGGTATCGTTGTCGCCAGCAATAACCAGACGGTCAACGTTTTCAAAACCAGCAAAGGCAGTGTCTTCAGCTGAAAAATCAACGGCATTGCCTGTTGCATAGTTACCAAAGTCGTCAGCTGTTGCACCTGTCGTGGTGTTGATCTCGACTGTATTGACACCCTCGTCACCGTTGACAGAGGTAGAGTCTTTTACTGCCAAGCCAGACAGGTTGACACGGTCGTCTTCGGCACCACCAACGATTTCCAGAGCGAAGTCGCCGTCGGCTGCAACAGTGTTATCAACATCAAGACTGAAGTTGTTACCACCGTCACCCAGCAGGTAGCTGAATTGAACGGTCTCTTCTGCGCCAGCTAGGTACTTGTCAAAAACGCCAGCAGTCAGAGATGCACCGAGCTTAATGCTGGAAGAGTAGCCTGTTGCATCAAAAACGCGAACGTCCAAAAGACCGTTAGTGTTCAGACGGTCATCAAATAGTACCAGACACACCGTCATCGCTTACTGTACGGCTACCTAGCTGGAAATCACCTTTGGCACCGTCAGCAAGATGCGTCAGATAGACTTCTTCCAACTGCTGCTCAGTAGAGAAAGATCCCGTATCATTTGGGTTGTTTTCTGAACGGAGAGAGCGGATGTGGCTATCACGGTCAACAGCAACGTTAATCACTTCAATACCGCGGTCGCCTGACATGGCCGCAATGTTGACGTCACCGCCACGTGAACCATTACCAGCACCGTCAAGAACCAGCGTCGTTTCTGTCTTCTCTTCCTGGGTCTCAACTTCTTGGGTAATGCGGTTACGAATATCGATCTGCTGATCAGTAGTCGCAGTAGCAGTAAAGCCGCCCTGGTTTGAGAAGGCACGGCCTTCAGCATCAAACAACAGGAACTGGCCGTTGTCACCGCGAGTGACTTCCAGGTCGCCCAGACCTGCAGCTTCCAATTCTGCTACCAGTGCTGTTTCAAGTTCAGCCCAGGTGTTAGCAGCAGCCATTTCATCACTAGCCAGCGTTACAGATTCGCCTGCCAGCTCGAAAGACAGCGCGCTAACGCTGATGTTTTTCAGTTCAGCTTCTGAGTTGACGTTGCCACCGTCCAGCTCAGCAATTTGAATAACCAGCTGTGACTGGCTAGTCTGACCGCCTTCCATGAACAGCGGATTAAAGTAAACTTCGAAGCCTACTTCGGGGTCAGTTTCGCGCATGCCCAGGATGGTATCTACCGGACGCGAACGGACGTCTTCAATACGAATATCAGCACGGCTACCATCGGTCCACCACTGTTCAACACCTGCCATCTTCTCAGCGTCTACAGTAGCGCCGAAAGTAGTGTTGTCAGCGCCAGCATCTGCGCGACCAGCTTGGGCGCGCAGATAAACTTCCTGAATATTAGTAGTTTCAGCAGAGATCGCTGGAGCCCAGTTATCAGAAACAGAGCCAGAGGCGATCAGGTCAGCGCGCAGTACGTTAGTACTATCAGCGCCGCCGTCTAAACGGTCGCCAGTTTCAAAGGTGTTGGCCAGTGCGCCAGAACCTGTTTCGTTCTGGGTAACCGGAGCTTCGAAAGTAGTGTCTGAACCGTCGGCACCTTCCAGGTTGTCGGCTTGCTGAGTCAGACTTATAGCGTCACATTCCACTAACTAACTGATTTAATTTAACTAATCACCTTAAAAACCCTCCCCAATCACGCTTTTCTACCACATTTCTTATTTTTGATTCACTTATGCTATCAATGGATCACATACGAAACACTGAGTGATGCGGTTTTGCGTTCATTTGGTAGAAACGCGCTTTTCTATATTTAACCCTCATTTCTTGTCTGTGCCAGCGTTATTTTTCTCTTCTGTCAACCGACTTATGGCTGAAAGGTTGACCTTTATGTCTAAGCTATCGGCAGCCCCCAACAGGTCTATTTCAATCCCATACTCTTTAAATAACCGTGACATAGCAGCCAATGTGTCAGCGCGCATGCTCATATCGAGGGTTTCGTTTCGTGCCACCGTAGACTTCGCCACACCCAACGCATTGGCAAATTCTTGCTGGCTCATCCCCAGGGCGGCGCGCCCTATGCGCATGGCAAGCGCAAACCGCATCGCTTCTTGATTCATTGAATTAATCTCCAAAATATTGGCTAAAAGACTCTTTTATGCTATCAATAGTAGCATTAATGCGTTTTAAAGGGACTGAAAAGCTATGCCAAAGAAAAATCTGACACAACAGTTCGTGGAGAGTACCAAGTCATCTCCACGTGGCAAAGCCAAAATCGACTACTACGACACCAAAGTCACGGGATTGGTGTTAAAAGTCTTAGCATCGGGTAAACGAAGCTATTATCTGCGCTATCGTGCAGATCGGGGCCATCAGGTGGAGAAGAAATTGGCCAATGCCGAGATAGTGCCATTGGCAGATATTCGTGCCCTAGCAAAGTCACACTTGGCGGAAATTGCTTTGGGGCGTGACCCTTATGCCGAACGTGAGGCGCGCAAGGACGTGCCGACCCTGCGGCACTTTATTGAGCATGAGTATTTACCCTATGCTCGCAGCTATAAAAAAAGCTGGAAAAACGATTGGGGCCAACTCAAAGCACACGTTTTGGAGCCATTAGGGGATCTTTATCTTGATGAAGTGACGCCTGCGCGCATTATGAAAGTGGTTCGCCGTCACCGGGAAACCCACAAGCCCAGTTCCTCCAACAAATTGATCATTCTGCTGCGGTTTATCTTTAACTGTGCGCTGCGGTGGAAAACACCGGGAGTCAAGGAGAACCCTACCGCTGTTATTGAACTGTACGTCGAGAACAACGCCCGAGAGCGTTTTTTGTCACCGGAAGAAACCCAGCGGCTTATTGATGTCCTTGAAACAGCCAAACCACCCATGCTCAAGTGGATTGTGATGTTCTTGCTGTTTACTGGGGCAAGGCGGGGGGAGGTATTGAACGCACGCTGGGAGGATATTGATTTGCGTCGTCAGATCTGGACCATTCCGATTAACAAAAGTGGGAAAACGCGGCATGTGTATTTATCACCGCAGGCACTGTTTGTATTGAAGGCACTGAACGAAGCGGGACGCGTCAGCGGCGATTATCCGTTTGGTAACCCTGAGACACAGAAGCCTTATGTATCGATTTTCAAACGTTGGCATGAGGTTCGCTGCCGTGCAGGGCTGCCAGGATTAAGAATGCACGATTTACGCCACAGCTTCGCCAGCTTTATGGTCAATGCGGGACGTTCGCTGTATGAGGTGCAGCGGTTATTGGGGCATCGGGATATCACCACCACACAGCGTTATGCACACCTGACGCAGGCCTCATTGATTGACGCTGCCAGTAGCGTGCCGTGGCAACCCACGGATGCGCCTGAGACGCCCCATACCGGTGAGGCGGTATTGAGGGGAAAGGGGTCGACAGCGGCTAAGACGTGAAAAATAAAACAGGCAGATACAGCAAGGGCAGCCCCATTCGGTGGCTGCCCTTTTTTGTACGTGTGGCGGGGGTTACTGGAATTAATGCAGGATCAGTGCTGGGTCTCGGCACGCAGTTTATCAACTTCCTCTACCGATAGATCGGCGATCTCCGCGATCGCTTGGTCATCCATTTCGGTACGGGCGATCAGCTTACGGGCCGCGTTGCGCTTGCTTTCTAGGGCACGTTGTTCAGCTTCCCTTAAGCGCTGCTCGGTTTCCTGCAGAACCTTTTGCCGTTCTGCTCGGCGCTCTTGCTGTGCCCAATTCTCTAAATTCTCTGCCAACATATCTTTGTCCTCCACCAAACTGTTGAAAGGTGGGATCAGTGCTTATCTTCGATCCGCAGCTTGGCAATCTCATCAACCGCTAATCCTGTGGCTTCGGCAATCTGCTCATCACTGAGCACACCGAACGCCAGTAAATGGCGAACAGTTTCAAGCTTTTCTTCCAAAGCACGCTTTTCAGCTTCCCTTAAGCGCTGCTCGGTTTCCTGCAGAACCTTCTCACGCTCTTCACGACGCTCTTGCTGCGCCCAATTCTCTAAATTCTCTGCCAACATGTCTTTATCCTCCACCAAACTGTTGAGCTGATCCAGGTTGACCTCAGCCCCAAGCCGCTGCAGGTGACGCTTCAACCAGCGGGTAATAATCTTGTCGATACGTTCTTTGTTGGGATCAGCCTGGATAATTGCCACAATCCGATCCACGGCTTGCTGCAGCCCTTTCCTATTTGTAGACGCCTTTTCGATACTGAACACGCCACTGAGTGGTGTCTGGCGTAAGCACAATTCCTCATCAGTGTAGCGCCCTTCATCGACCAAGTAATAGCGCAGATGTGGCTGGTAGACCTGCAGAAACGCGGGCGGTTCCGGGCGCACCATGTCGTAGATATCACGCCGGGCCGTCCAGTTCTCAGAACCATTATAGAGCACGATAGGCAGGATCGGCGGTAAGCCCTTGTGCGGTGTGGTCGTTCCATTCTTGAGCAAGTGGTCGTAAAAACAGGCCACATAGTGCATCAGCCGGATCGGCATGGTGCGATCCACCGAGGATTGAAACTCCAGCAGAATGTAGAGGAACACCTGCTGGGTGACGCCCTGCCAAGTGACCTCCACTGACCAGACCACGTCTTCGAACTTCTCCTCGAACAGCGGCGTGATGTAGTTACCGCTGTGGTTCTTGAGCGTCGAGAAGTCCATCAACTCGGCCATTTCGGCTGGAGCGAAGCCTTCAATGAGCTGTTGCACGAACTCCGGGTAGCTGAATAACTCTTTATAGCCCGTATCATGTTGCTTGTGGGTGGTATCCGCCATGCTGACTCCTTGTCTCAATGTTTTCATTTTACCACAGCACGCGACGCCCAACGCTCATTCCCACGCTCAAACGCCCTTCCGCTCACGCTATTGACCTGATGCTTAAAGAAAAAAAGAGCCCCACCAGAAAAGCCCCCGCCCCACGCTGCCGGTCAGGGCAAGCGTGAGGCAGGAGAGTAAAGAGAGTTCAGTGTGAAGGTGACCTTACAGCCACCCCCGTTCAGCGAACGAGACATAGCCTTCGTGGCCCACCACGACATGGTCCAATACCCGAATATCCACCAATCCCAGGGCGTCTTTGAGCCGCTGGGTAATGCGTCTATCGGCATCGCTGGGTTCGGGATCACCGCTGGGGTGGTTGTGAACCAGTATCACCGCCGCTGCGTTGTGCTCGATGGCGTGCTTGATCACTTCGCGGGGATAGACGCTGGCGGAGTCGATGGTGCCCCGAAACAGCTCATCGAAGGCGATCAGTCGGTGCTGGGTATCTAATAGCAGTGTGCCAAACACTTCGTAGGGGTAGTCGAGCAATAGGGTTTGCAGGCAGCGGTGAACTTCATCAGGACACCCTAGCTTATTGCCCTTGCGAAGCCGCTTGTGGGCGATCATCTTGGCCAGGTGTAATAGCTGAGCGTCAGTAACGTCGCTGGTCAGACGGTAGGTGCCGGGGGTCTCCCCGGCAATGAGTTGCGGTATCTGGCAGGTCATACGGGATCTCCTTATCAGTGGTGGGTGTAGGACGGGAGGCTTGCTCCTTTCAGCTCAGCGAATCGCTCGGTGAGCTTCCATAAGGCGCGGTTTAAACGCACGTCCTCAGCGACGCTGTTGATCGGTCGGGTGCGAGTGGCCCGCCCAGTGGGGGAACGGCCACGTAAGCCGCCTTTGAAGAGGTTTTCTTGGGTGCGGTTAAAAACACTCCACAGCGAGCCGTTGGCGTCTTCGCTGCGTCGAGCTTCGAGTACATCGGTGGGTTGGATGGGGCTAGCCGCTTGCCAGTCGTCACCGTAACGCAGCGACAGAGCCGACTCGGCAAACAGCTGGGCTTCGCCTCGGCTGATTAAGGTGGATTGAAACGCCTCTACCCCTTCCGCAATGCGGGGCACTTGATGGCTGAGTTGAATAGAGCCTTCTAATATCTCATCAACGATCTGCTTACCGTGACGCACGCGGATACCGCCCACGTCGCCTACTGGCGTGACCATGCCGTTAAGACAGATCAACCGAAACAGCCCTAAATCGAGCTGAAAGGCGGCACTGCGGTCGTGGCTATTGGTGAGTACCAGTTCGGTAATGCTGTCACCGACGGCGAGTTGACGGTCAGGGTCTTGCCGGAAGCGGATCATGTGCCGCGCCACGTCACGGCGCTCGGCTTGACGCACGTTGGTTTGTTGGGCGCGAACCGGGTACCAGCCCTCGGCCTGCAGGGCATCGACCACGTTAATCGTCGGCACGAAGCCGTAGCGATCCGACACCGCTTCATCGGGTTGGCTAGCAAAGATGGCGGGGGCAGTACGGTGGAGTTGGTCGTGAGTGAGAATACGCATGGTGTGTTTCCTTATCAGTTTATCGGTTAACCACGGCATAACGGCCCGCGCCAAACAGGCAGCGGGCAACGTTGAGCGGTGGTGGTGTTAAATCGAGAGAGGGGGTGAGTTGCTAACGTTTGAGATCCACACTTAGGCGCGCTTGGCTTCGCGTGGTGGGGTTTGTGGGGGATGGTCGGCAGGCGGTGGTGCTGCCTGGTCGGGACTTTCCGGTTCTGGTGGCTCAGGCTGGCCCTGCTGGCTTTTGGCCTGCAGTTTGTCGGCCAGCGTCACCGGGGCATTGGGTTCCTGCTTGCCCACTGGCGTTTGCGGTGCCTCGGGGTAGAACTCCTCGACCACGTCGATGGATTCCTCGGCACTGTCTTCAAAGGCCCCGTTGGCAAATCCGGCCTTAGCGGCCTTATCCAACGCTTTCTGATCAAACCCGGTGGCTTGGTGGAACTCATTCAGGCGCTGCGCCTCGGCCAGGGTCTCTTCCAGCGTCCAGCCCTCGCGCAGGGTGATATCCACGTAGAAGATCGCCGTGCCCCGGCTCTGGCGGGTGGATTTGCCGCGTAGCCGTAGCTCCAACGGCATACACGCCAGCCGGTTACCCGAAATCGCTTTGAAGTAGGCGAGCCGTGCGGCCAAGGTGCGTATCGAGTTGAAGCCGGTGGTACGGAAGATAAAACTGCCCAGTGGGTCGTCATCGCCAATCAACACGTTAAGCCGCCCGTAGGGCTTGCAAGCGCCGCCCTGGGCTAAAGGACAACCGTCAGGGGAAGGACAGTCGAGCGTGACCATGCCGTCCTGGGTACGCCGTTTACACTGCTCGCCATCGCCTACGCACAGTGGCCTGGCCGTTTGCCGGTCGAACAGCGCGTATTCAGCACGCAGGTTGAGGTCGGGGTCACTGAACAGCAGCCGGATGGGAATCGTTCGGAGCTTGCCCTCCTGAGCGCTGCGTAGCTGTTCATCGAGCGGGTGGCGTATCCAGCCCTCCTTGGTCTGGAGTTGGGACGTGATAGTGAATTGGTCGTCTTTCTGTGGCAGACGCTTGCCGTTGTTCTCGACCAGTTTGCCGATAGTGATCCGCCCCAGGATGGGCGGGGTAATGGCTAAGCCTTTAAGCATAAGGATCTCCTTACTACATCAGCACATCAGTGATGCATGGTTGGCTACCCCATAACGCAAAACGCCCCAGGCGGCCGGAGAGCCGCGCTGAGGCGTGTGCTTGGTTGAGGTAACGTAGGTTTAATTTGATACGGCAACCGCGTACAGCGGCGCTGTGTGACGACATGAGCGCTATTAGCGCACCACCAACCGCCGGGTTCCGGGATGCGCGTGAAGGTAGGCGGCGCACAGGGCCGGGTGTTCCTTTTGGAGCGTTTTAGTATCCAGCCGATTGACAGGTTTGGTCTGCTTCCAGCTCAGCACGCCACTGGGAAAGATCGCCAACGTGGCGGTGCCCATCGCCTGCTGCAGACGGTGCTTGAGTTTGGCTTCTTCCTTCTTGGCATTGTCCAGGGTGTGTCGTACCCGCTGTAGATCGGCAAAGGCTTGGCTAAGGCTCGCGTCTTGGCACAAATCAACCGTCTCGCCATCGTCCTGGGGAAATAGCGCCCGCAGCGCCTGATCCGCCGAGTCCGACCCATCCGCTGGCGGTGGCGTGTCGTTCTCCACATAGTCCCAGAACTGCCGCTCCAACGTGATCAGCTGCGCGATCATCGCCTCGTCGCGTTCGATACGATGGATCTGTAGCTCATGGCCACCGAGCAATACGGCGACATCAGCGGCCTGTTGGCCGGTGACGGCTAACTGGTGCATCACTTGTAGCTGCACGTACTCAGGCACGCCGTCTTTCCATAGCTTGGCGCCGTAGATTCCGGCGGTTTTACACTCCAGAATCTGCACCTCATCATTGCCCACCACTTCACGATCCAGGTTGGCCAACATCCAGGGATGCTCGACGTGTTGCAAAATGGCATTGACGCGTTGTACCCGATGGCCGGTATGTCGTCCGTAGTGCTCCGCCACGATGGGTTCCAGCACCTGCCCCCAGTGCAAAGGGCTGGTGAGGATCTCGCCCCGACTGGGTTCCTTGTCATCGAATTGGCGCCCGGTCTTATCCATCCAGAGTTCCAACGGCGATTTATACGGATGCAGCCCTACGGCCGCCGCCGCGTCACTGCTGCCAATGCCGCTCTGACGAATCGAAAGCCATGCCTTGCGATCCAGGGCGCGGGTATCGACCAAGCGCCGTGCCTGTTCGCGGTAACGCCGGGGCGGCGGTGTAGGGCGCTTCAAGTGGCTTTCACGCTCGACGAAAGCAGACATCTCACGCGAAGGAAGCGCATCGACTTGTCCGTGGGAGAGAACAGCGTCAACGGCGGTTGCTTGAGAGTGGAGGGTGTGACTCATGATAGATACTCCTAAACGGTAGACACGGCATCGCCGCCCTAGCCTGTTGGCGGGCAACCAGTGCTTGTGATCAACGAAGGGAAATGGATTGACGATTTATTGAGAAGGGGGTCGAAAGGAGTAGCCACAGGCCAAACACTCGACGTTGTCGAGCACTTTACTATCGAGCTCTTCACCGAGCCTGGCACCCGCAACACCGCCTGCCGTGCCCCCTGCAAGCGCACCCAGCAGTGCGCCTGCGAACGTACCGATCGAAGCACCCACTGGCCCTGCGACAAAACCTAACGTCGCACCGGTTTTAGCACCGCTTAATGCCCCTAGCGCCCCCGTAGAACCACCCGAGAGAATGCCGGTAGCGGCACCGATTTGGCGACCACGTTGGCGGGGGATGAGCTGCGTCGATGCGCAGCGAGGACAAGGAATGGACATACGCCTCTCCTGCTGAAGGGTCAGACCAAGACCCAGTGTCTTGGCTTCACAGGAGTAGTGTGGGGCTGAGTTTTGGTTCAATCGCATGCCGCTTCACAAAGAGCATGTTACGTCGCTGCCGGAGTATCTTATGGACAACACAACGCGGGATTTTCCCGCGCTATCACATGGGGGATGTGCATTTAACGTCAGAGTAACTACCAAGAGTCGTTTTAATGATAAACAAGCGGCTTTTATTCAACTAAGAGGGTCTGCAGTGCCGTATTCAATAACACAGCTTTAGGATACGTTAGTATTACTTACTCAATATACCAACTGTTATCATCCTTCCCAAAGGATCAATCCTGAAACACGACCAACATTTAACGACTGATCAGTCACTAAAGCCCTCACCTATAAAACGTCATCAATCGCTCTCAACACTCCCATTAGGCTTATGATCGTAATGAAACAAACGACGATCACTAACGCCAACACAGTGCTCAACCAACACCGCTTAATCAGTCCATCATCTGAATCAGTCCTTACCTTCATTCCTGGGTTGATACCTACCCGTTAGCGTCACTTCACCACCGTCGTAGGTTTACACGCCGTGCCGTATCTACATGACCCGTGTACTGACCTAGACACGGTCACCAGACCTTGCCGTTTTCAGCGTAGTGAAAAGGCGCTCCTTTGACTCACTTACTTCCATGAGATGATGTATGACCGCGACGCCGTGTATTAACCGCAATCTAACGCCGATCACCTCCTCGACGTATTGGCCCGCGCCTGGCACCGAGTTACCGGTACTCACCCACCGGGGGCCTTTAGCAAAAGAGTATTTAGATATCCTTTACCGCGTAACGTGGAACGCCATTAGCGAGAGTAAACGGGTGATGGCCTGCCGCTTTGATCTCACCCTCCCCCACGGCGTGACCTTGCCCCACGATGGCCACTCCAACGCCCCGATCAAACGCTGTATGGCCTCCTTCCAAGCAAAGGTAAATTATGATCGCCAACGTCGAGGAAGCCCACATCACTGCCGCATTCGCTATGTGATTGCCCGAGAACAAAGCCAAGACGGCGCACCCCACTTCCACCTGCTGCTGTTTTTTAATCTGCATGCCTACCACACGCCAGGCACCGTGGATTACGAAGGCCGCAACCTGTTCAACATGCTCTCGGAAGCGTGGGCTAGTGCCTTGGGGATTCCGACGGAGATCGCCAAACCTTGTGTTCAGCTGTCCAGGGGCCATCCAACAGAGCAAGAAGTGTGGCATGCCCCTTTACTCAGCCATTACTACCTGGAAGCCAACAACGACTACGCGGCACTGCCTGCCCTATTTTTACGCGGTAGCTACCTGTGCAAGCTCTTCAGCAAGGCTTACGGCCAAGGTCATCGAGCCATCTTATACAGTCATGGATAGCGCCTGGGTGAAGATAAGTGGCATCGACAGGGAACGATGTACGCCATGGTATGGGGCCGTCCATGACGGAACGGCCCATCGCCTTCTTATGGAGTAAGCAATGGCTTCATTTTCGACAAAAACGCAACCCATCTACCCGGTCACACACCTACCGCTCACTAGCATGACGCATGTCCAATTGATGGCAGACGTGCAGGCATGCCGACAGCATCAAGGACTAACTCAGGCCGCGCTGGCCCAGCAATTAGGGATTAGCGTGCGGACGTATCAGGAGTGGGAACAGGGGCGGCGCTGCCCTTCGGGTGCCGCCGTCACCCTGCTGCGGGGGTACTTACACATGACGACATTGATTGATTAAAAACCACAAAAAAGGCCCTTTTTCAGGGCCAATATGGAGAAACCGTGGATCACGATGTCGTGATGTCGTAAGTAAGACGCGTTAGACGTGTCGACGGGCAATGCTGATGGGGGCGATTTCCCAGCGGTAAGTGCTTCCACGCTTGCCATTGTCTAAACACCGATACCCTTGCGCATTAAGCAGCGGCGCAGCTCGTTTAAGGGCCGCCCCCATCGCTCGGGCATTGGCAGGCCAATCACGTTTCGCCACGTCCTGCTCTCGATAGGGTGATAAGAGCGTTAACCATTCCCCCGCCGGGTACTCCACTGCCTCTCGCTGCCCCGATTCATCAAAAAAGCGTTCCACCGCCATTGCCACAGGGTCTTGTTCTATCAACTCTCGGGCACGCTCGTTGCGATAGTCTTCGTATTGTGCCCAGAAGGCCTCATCCGTCCCGGCCACCGCCCGGGAAACAATCATCCCTACTTTGCAGAAGTCTTGCCACCCATCAGGAACATGACGATCTAGGAAGGTGGTATCTATGTGGGCATGTGCTTGGCCAAGCAATCCAAATAACGCCGCTTGTACCATCGATAGATCATTGGGGATGAGCAATCGTCCTATATTGGGGTCGATGTCAGACGGTGCAGATTTACTAGCAGGTGGTGACCGCAAAGGCAACTCAATACTGAGTGTACGCTCCACCAGCGCTGGATCGGTAACGACGGGTTCATCAGCACTGATGAGGGACATACGCTTTGTACGAAGGTGAGAAGAAGACCCTTTTTTCTTCCAAGCAAGGGTCGTACCGTTCAGAAAACCCAGCAAGCGTCGCTGAACAGCCGTCGAAAGCGGCTTCTCCACGCCATTCAATACCAACACATGGTGATGCCATGCCAAGGCATCCAAATCGCTCACTTTACTTGGCGGCTGATGGTTCACATCATCGCTGATGCATGGATCAAGCCATTGTTTGAGGGCCTTTAACCACCGTGTTTTACCTTGATGAGACACACCGGTGATTTCTAATGCCAGCATCTGACGTTCAGGCATCAGTGCTAGCACCATATAGGCGTAGATTAACCACTCCCGATTTAACGGTAGCGGTAAATGTTTTTCAATATACTGAATGTTCCTAACGTCAAACGCGTGAGCGCCTTGAACACCCTCGGTGGAATATGGACAACAGTTGGCGGGCCTCCAATGAGGCTGAAGTGTTGACGTATAGAATCGGCTTTCTTGCCCCCGCTCCCAGACAGAATAATGACCGTCTAAATCAATGTATCGCTCACCTTGCTCACCCAACCATGTACGACCATGGGCGACGTGCCTACGTTCAGCAGGCTCACTACGCAGAATATCCAGCGCATTGCTAATTTGTGTATTGGATACATCACGGTTGAGAAAGTCAGCCGCCCAACGCTTGAGCTCAGATCCTATCAACTCTGGCTCCATCAAGAGCGAACCGCCCAAAGCAAACGGCATCAGGTAATACACCCCATTCATATCCATAACTAACTGGTAATGATCGCGAATCAATTGACGAAGCATATTCGCATTACACGGCCTCACTGGCCTCCCTTGCTTGGCATTTTGCGGAGGCGTAATGGGCATGTTCATCCCTGTCGAATGGGATAAATAGGTGCCTTCTTGAGAGAGAGGAAATGTAGCACGGGTCATAAAAGACTCCTTTAAGAGACGTGGGGAATGGGCTGGGCTTGACGATGATGATAAAACTCATCTAACATTCAGATCATACCCCCGACTTGAAGATGACGGCAATGGCTAGATCACCGAACCCTGCGATAGCGCCCGACGCTCTAGCGCTGTTGGAGTATTGGCTTCTACGACCCGTGCTTGCTCTGAAGACAGCAAGCACCCCTACCTGGAAAGGTACTCTTGTCGATGTACAGGGCGCACTTCTTCCTCTGTTGAAAGCAGATGACGAAATAAAAAGAATACTGAGTTATCGAACGTGGGAAGGTTATGCCGGTGCGATGGTAGATCAACTGCCAACCAAGGCTGCCCCCTTTTCACCAGACCACCCGTCTTATGTATTACCCGTATCAGCTATTCTTGGACCGGCCCTGGTTATCCAAGACATTCTTCTGATCGAGGAATATCGTACCCAGGATAAAGGGCAAATAAGGCGCTTTGATCATAGCGTGACACGCTACTGGAATATCTTCCGCCCACTGCTGGAAAAGTACGGCATAACGTCCTCTGACACACAGCACCTTGACGTTCAGAACGGCTACTTCTTCGATCTCTATAAGGACGTCAAATGCTGCTTTTCTGAACTGCAAGAGGTGACAAAACACGCTGACAACCAGCGACAGATGCAGGCAGCTCGTAAAGCACTTTACAAAAGCACGAAATCATACACGCACTATTTAGATAGTTTGGTTCATCAGCATGCCGCTTTAGAGGTGTTATACATTGGGCTTACTTACACTCCGATGGCGAGTCGTCATCAACAGCCTCCATTGGACTTTTACGGAGCAGATGCGCATTTCAAGCAGTTTGTGCAGAAAAGACGACACTCGCCCTTATTCAAAGGACTGAAGGGGTATATTTGGAAACGTGATGGAAACAGCAGCTATCCCTATCTTTTTCATTTCTTTTTATTTTTTGACCCGGAGGTGTTTAGCATAACGCCTGACCTTAAAGAACAGATTTGTCAGTTATGGATAGAACAGATTACCCAAGGAGAGGGAGCGTGTGTGGATCTGTTGGACGGGCCAGTCACACGTCAACGGTTTTCACCTAAATGGCTGTGTCTCCCTAACCAAAAAGAAAATCGCACCACGGTATTACTTGACCGACAGCACGCCTCGTTTGAACCGCGTTTTCAAGAACTCAAGCGTATGGTTAACGCCCTGCTCCAGGTGGATCGCTTGACCTATCTTGAGTTTCCCGCTGGCTATCCGCGGCTTGGGCGCGGGCAACTACCGGTTTCTTCCTAACCCCCTCAACTGCCCACACCTGGGGCACGGAGCATTTGATGATCATTACCCGCGACGCCTTCTACGCACAGCGCATTACTCCGCGTGATAACCGCTTATTCGCTGCGCAGCAGGCGTGTGTAAGCCTAGTGTTGGCAGACATTACCCCGCTCGCCAACCAGGGCATTCCCATCGTGCTGCCTACTGGCCCAGAGACGCTACCACTCGCCCTTCTCCAACCGGGGCAAGGTAACCCGTTTGGTGATCATACGCCTCGGCTTTGGAAACACTATCCGTTCTCGCTCACGCAGCATGTGGTCGGGCTTGATGCCGATGGCTGTGGTCAACTAGGCAGCGTGTTATGGGGCGACCCTTATGCGCCGCATTGGGGAGATATGACGGGTCACCGGCTTTTCGAACCCGATGGCCAAGCCAGTGATTATTTACAAAGCACACTCAGTGGCTTACGCGAAGCACAACAAGAAACCTTAGTCACACAGCAGCTGGTCTGGCAACTTCACCAACTGCGTGTCTTGCTACCGGACACCATCACACATGCTGGCCAGTGTTGGTGCGTATATCGCATTGACATAGATCATCTACAAACACGCATTGGAGCATCTGATGACCCTATGCACTGCCGCCTACTGATGATGGCACACGCCATCAATGACTCCCAACAGTCGCTGGGGCGCTCTAAAGCCTCGACATGGACACCATGGACTGAGGAATCCCCCACGGCCAAGCTAGGGTAGCGGCAGTCGCCGCTTTTATGCCGTATTAGCGCTTTTTGAAGAATAAAGTATATAGGCCCCTTCTAGGGGGCCTGACAGAGTGAGACCTCGTTAAATCACCCAGCCGCTATCGGTCTCTGCTAACCCTGATAACCACGCGGCATTGTCGATATTTTCCTGGGAAACGGCGAAATAGTTCAGCACCTCGGCTTGCGTTAGCCCGGTGGCCATTTGGTCAAGCCAATAGGTTTTACCAGCGGCATCGGCATTGCGGTCTAGTACGTTCAGGTACATGCGATCAATGAAGTCGTTATTGCTAGGCGCGCCGAAGTTCGTCAAAAACTCATCAGATTGGATAAAGAATCCGGAAATATCAATGGTGCTTTGGCCTTGCATAGCCACATCAATCCAATAATTCAGACCCGCTTCATCGGGCTGGCGGTTGAGTGCGGCTTCGTAAATGAGCGCGATGTTTTCAATCACTTCACGGGGCAGTATGGGACTGGGAGCGGGCGTTGCTGGCAAGTTTTGTTCAACGCCTTCAAACTGACTAGCCGCTAGCTGTTGTGGGCCACCTTGGGCTTGCCACTGCTGCAGGGCGCTAGGTGAAAGCATCGACGTTAATGCATCATTCACGGCGGATGCCACGCCCTGATTGGTTACTTCCCCCTGCTGGGTCACCGCTTGCCATACGCTGCCCCAATCCAGATCGGCCCAGGCTTTATTGATCTCTTTGACTTCAAGGAAATGCTGAGCAGATAAGTTGGGATTGTACTCTGCATAGGAAATATCACCGTACCCATGACTGTATACCCGCTGCTCCATTTCCGCGCTACTCAACACTTCGCCAGAAGCAAACTCAAACGTATCAATACGTCCGCGGCTTTTCGCATCTACGATGAACACCTCTTGGCCCGTCGTCGTATTAATCAGGGTAAGATCCTGACCGTTGACGTAGGCACTTATGTACTGGTGAAGAGCCCCCGACAAGGTCAATTTATCATTTCCACCGGTATCCACGATCACCGCAGCTAAGCTGTTGACGATATAATGGTCGTTGCCTTCACCCCCAACCATAAAAGCTAGGTAAAAATCTGAGACGCCGCTACTAGCAACTAAGGTGTCGTCGCCCGAAAAACCAAATAGATTGCCTGTGTTGTTCAGTGAGAGCTGCTCATTACCCGGCGTACCAAAGATGACGCGTTGCATGATATTTCCTTTTTATCATTCGCTAGCCACAGCGGCCTGAAGGCGTTTCTAAGTATTATTTATCGAACATATCTTACCAGGCATTCAGCTGTTTTTGATAAGCCATAAGAAAGGATGCCCACGGCATCCTTTTTTGACAAGCAGTTGGCATAAGCCACGTGCTTAATGCGTCGTTTGCTCTGGCAATTCCGCCTTGAGCGCATTGGGGCATAAGCGGTACGCGCGGTTTGTGCGATGGCCAGCTGCTGGTTCAAGCGTTGGATTTGCTCATCGGTAGCCCGCAGGTTTAATACCTGGTTGCGGGCGTTTTCGGAAAGGTCGGCAATATTGTACTCGGTGCCGTCAATGGTAAGGGTTCGTGGTTTATCAGCCATGGTCTGGCTCCTTGTGTATTGAGTAAGTAACGGGTGCAGAAAGCTTAACTGTCGAAATCGAAGGAGAAGTCGTCATCGCCTTCATTAAAGAGTTCATCCAGCGACATAGGCGGCTCCGGAGTGTCGGAGGTTCGTGTCATTTGGGCCAACAGGCCATCACGCAGATTATTTAGTGACACGATATGTGCATATACTAACGCCAATGCGCCGCTGGTGCGCAGGTTGGCGAGCGTTTCTGCATTCAGCTCGGCGAGGGCTTTTTCATCTACTAAGCGAATACCGGCCAGGCGTTTGCCGCCTTTGCCCTCTTCCCCTACGTGAATCTGGCGCTCTGCCAGCAGACCTGCCGTTTCAATCTCAGCCACTAATGCAAGCGTGCGATGATTTTCACGCTCAAGGTTCGTCAGGACTTTCTGGATCTTCAGCAGAGTCTCCGTCGCTTGGCCTTGCTCATCAAACAGTGCCAAACCATCAGGGCGTTCAAAGTGAGATGCCTCCGCATCAAACTGAATAATATACTGCTGCTCGCCACCGCTGGCTTGCTGTTCTGGCATTTTAGCCAACATAAAGGGGTAGCGGCGAATATGGGCGGGCATATAACGCCCGATCCAATGGCCGGTGCCTTTTTTAACGTGCAGGTTTTCATCTTGGTTAACACCGACGAGCGCCTGAGGCAAACCACCGTTAAGGGGGAAGACAATGGGCATTTCCCGGGCTACCCGGCTAGCTTCAGCAGCCACCAGCGGAATCAGCATTTGCTCGCGGGCAAAATCAAACGGCTGGCGGGGGTTAAAACGCAGCTGCGCGTGCTGGGCAGGCTGCAGTGGGGTTAACTGACGAAACATGATGCCTCCTGAGTTGCGCATGCGTATTGTGAGCGACTTAATGCTACTCACTAATAAAAAGGCCACCCCGTAGGGTGGCCTTAGTACGACTACAGTGCAGTCAATAAGTTGCCAAAGGCAGCTTATGCAATACCTGCAAAGTTTTCATTTACGAGGTCTGTAGAGGCAACACCGTTCAACAGAATGGTGAAGTCCAGACCTTCGCTTGAAGTGACAACAGTGTCACCAGCTGCAAAGTCTGCTGCTGAGTAACCTTGGTCGATGTAAGCTTGCTGTGCATCGCCATCCAGCGCTGTGAAGAAGGCATTAGCATCTTCAACAACGATGTCTGCTGCGCTATCAACACCCAGGTCACGAAGGTCGATGATAGACTGGTTAGACAGCGTAACGTCTACGTTGTCAAACACTTGGAAGTTAGTGATCTCCCAAACCACACCAGCTTCATCAGCGTCGGCATTGAAGTCGAAGCTAGAGATGAACTCAGAGCTCGAACCATCACCGCCAACGTTGAAGCTAAAGTTGTATGCGTTAGCAACAATCGTACCGTTGGTGCCAGTTTCTGCGGCCCACTGTGCATTAAGCAGGTTACCTTCGAAGCCTGACAGGTCAACAGTGCTCAGGGCAGTGTCAAGATCGCCAATGTTCAGCGTAGTAGTAACATCACCATTCGCATCTACACCGCCACCAACAACTTCAAGTGTGCGAGCGTAAGTAGTACCTGCGTTGGTGCCGTCAGCAGTTTCCAGATCCAGATCAAAGTCGTAATCGGTCTCTGCAGCTAGACCCAGTGTAACTGTGCGGTAGTCTTGAACAGACAGCTCGCTGGTGTAATCGCCTGCGAAGTTAACGGAGATTTCGTTACCGTTAGCACGGTCAGAAGCGATAAACGTCAGGTTTGCGTCAGTGCCATTCGCTGCAACGTTTACAACCTCAGAACCAGACAGGTTGATCAACTCAGCTGCACCGCTTAGGGCTGCAATGTTGTACTGCTCAACACCGGATACCGCAGCGGCGTTGAATTCACCAGAGAAGCCAGTAAACGCGCCGTTGAACTGGTTGTTTACAGCCAGACCCAACTGAATGGTTTCAAAACCAGTAACAGTTGCCTGTGCATCACCACCGTACACAGCCAGGGTGTCGGTTTCTGCAGCAGTACCGGTAATGACGTCAGTTGCGCCGTTCAGGATACCAGCGTTCATAGCCAGATCCAGGTCGCCGCCCAGGTCAGAGCCGTCAACAACAGAAGCGCCAGAGCCCATGTTTGCAATGTGCAGGTCAAGGTTCTGTGTGCCGTCTAGGTCAACTTTGTTAACGCCAGCCAAAGCAGCGCTTTGTACCAGGTTTTCAGTGTTACGACGACCACCAGAAGTCAGATCCAGCTCACGAACCGCGCTGGTACCTGCACCTTCAGTGCTGACGTTGAATGCTTCAACAGTCAGTTCGCCATCCAAACGGGCAGTGTTGTCAAGCAGCACTTCCAGGTTGTTCTGGGTCGGGATCGGACGGGTGTTGATCACGTCGACAACGCCAATGAACTGGTCATTGTTGTTGTTGAGTGAACCCAGGGTCTGATTCTTACCAGAGACGGTCAGGTCTGTGTCAATACGCGCCTGAACGATATCGGTGTTAACACCAGTTTCAGCAATGGGATTGCCAGCTACATCAGAAGCCAAGTCTGTTGCAATAACAATTTCCTTGCCATCGATAGCGGTCATGTTGCCGGTAACGATGTTCTGGCGAGTGTTATTGTCGTCTGCAACAACTAAACGATCAACGTTAACGAACTCACCAAAGGCAGTTTGCGCAGCAGTGAATTTAATATCGCCAGGTGCGCGAGTGAAGTTGCCGAATTCATCAGCGGTAGCACCAGTGGTGGTGCTAACTTCAACGGTGTTCTCTTCGCCACCTTCCAGATCAACGGTAGTAGAGTTCTTCACAGCCAGATCAGTCAGGTTGACGCGATCGCTGCTGTCACCACCGATGATTTCAAGAGCGAAATCAGGGTCGGAAGCTACTTGGTTGTCAACGGTCAGGCTTAGGTTGTTGCCCGCGTCGCCCAGCAGGTAGCTGAACTGAACAGTCTCTTCTGCACCAGCCAGGTACTTGTCAAATACGTCAATTGACAGTTCGGCAGCCAGCTTGATTTCAGAGCTGTAGCCAGTGGCGTTGAATACACGAACGTCACGCAGACCGCTGTCGCCTTGACCATCTTCGTCAACGTCTACAGACAGACGATCGTCGATAGTAGTGGAAACACCTTTCTCGTCAACTGTACGTGCGCCAACCTGGAAAGTACCCTGTGCGCCTTCTGCGACGTGGGTCAGGTTAACTTCTTCCAACTGCTGTTCAGCAGAGAAAGAGTCTTGTACTGAATTAGGGTTGTTTTCAGAACGCAGGCTCTTGATGTGGCTGTCACGATCAACCAGAACATCCATTACTTCGATGCCACGGTCGCCAGACATAGCGGCGATGTTAACGTCGCCACCGCGAGAACCATTACCAGCACCGTCAAGTACCAGTGTGGTTTGAGTCGGGCCTTCCTGCTCTAAACGACCCACTTCAACGCGGTTACGTACGTCAATATCAGCCGTCGCACCGAAAATCAGCGCTTCGCCTTCAACGATTTCGAACGGACGACCTTGCTCATCGTCGATCACGAACTGGCCGTTACCAGTGTGAGAAACGCTCAGACCTTCAAGATCTTGTGCTTCGATCTCAGCAGCAATGGCAGCTTCAAGCTCGGCCCAGGTGTTAGCAGCAGAGATCTCGTCGTTTGACAAAGTGACGTTTTCACCGCCAACAGTGAAGTTAACTTCACGAACAGTGATGTTTTGCAGTTCGTTAGCAGCCAGCACTTGGTCGCCATCGATTTCCTGAATGACGATGCTCAGTTCAGAGTCAGAGCTGACATCACCTTCCAAGAACAGCGGGTTGAAGTAAGCTTCATAGCCAACTTCCGGATCGGTTTCACGCATACCGAAGGTAGTTTCGTCGGTAGCGGTACGAATATCTTCGATGCGGATATTGGCACGGCTGTTATCAGTCCACCACTGCTCAACGCCCGCCATCTTCTCAGCGTCAATAGTCGCCTGGAAAGTGGTGTTGTCAGCGCCATAGTCTACTTGACTAGCTTGAGCACGCAGGAACACATTCTGAACGTTAGTGGTTTCGGCAGAAATGGTAACGCCTTGGCTGCCCAAGAGACCGTCTTGGATAGTGCCAGTCGCGATCAGGTCAGCACGCAGTACGTTAGTACTATCAGCGCCGCCGTCTAAACGGTCGCCAGTTTCAAAGGTGTTGGCCAGTGCGCCAGAACCTGTTTCGTTCTGGGTAACCGGAGCTTCGAAAGTAGTGTCTGAACCGTCGGCACCTTCCAGGTTGTCGGCTTGCTGAGTCAGGCGAATAGTTTCGTCGCTACCCGGCGGCGTCGGCATCTGATCATCGACTTTCTCATCGAACGCTGCAGCGTCTTCGTCAGAAGCGGCAGAGATGAACAGCTGCGGGAGTTCGCTGGCCGGTACGGAAGCACCGTCACCGTTAACCCAGTATTCCAGGCCTTCTGCTTCTGGCTCACGACCGAACATGTTCTGGTAGATAGCGGTTACCAGCTCTTCACGAGTACGGTCGCCGTAGAGTTCTACGTATTCAGGCTGATCGTCATTGGCTAGGGAAACGCTGCATAAATACGGTCGTTGCTGCCTAAGTACCATCGGCAGGGTAAAATAGGGATTTCCATTGTCCGACAGAGTTTCCGATGAAGCAGATCTCGTTTGCTCAGGCTGAGCACCAGAACAAGAAGAAGGTCACTCGCCGGGAACGGTTCCTGGCACAGATGGATGCCCTAATGCCATGGCAACGCCTGATCGAGGCATTGTCGCCGTCCTACTTTCCGAACTCGGCGGGCAAGCGCGGTCGACCACCAATTGGTCTGGAACGGATGTTGCGGGTCTATTTCCTTCAGCAATGGTACGGACTGGCCGACGAAGCGCTTGAAGATGCCATCTATGACAGCCAGGCCATGCGTGACTTCATCGGTATCGATCTTGCCATCGAGAGTGTTCCCGACGCGACCACGTTGCTTCGCTTTCGCCATCTGCTGGAGAAGCATGCCCTAACCCAACGGATCTTCGAAGAGATCAATGCCAGGCTGGCTGACCAGGGCCTGTTCATGCGCGAGGGCACTATCGTTGACGCCACCATTGTGGCGGCGGCGCCTTCCACCAAGAACAAGGTCAAGCAACGTGATCCAGAGATGAAGCAGACCCGGAAAGGGAATCAATGGTTCTTCGGGATGAAGGCCCATATTGGCGTCGATGCCGTGACGGGGCTGACCCACAGTGTGGCCGCCACCTCGGCTAATGTCGCCGATGTCACCATGACAGGGCATTTGGTTCGTGAGGATGACAAGCGAATATACGGCGACGCGGGTTATCTCGGCATGGAGAAATATCTGGGTGAAGGCAAGCATGGCCCGGACACTCGGTGCTGCGCCGCTGCCAGACGCGGCGCCATCAAGCGAATGGAAGACAGCCGGAAGAAAGCGCTGCTGCTGGCCCTCGAAAAGACTAAGGCCAGTATCCGCGCCAAGGTCGAGCACCCGTTTCATGTCATCAAGAACCTGTTTGGCTACCGCAAGGTTCGCTACAAGGGACTGGCCAAGAACCAGGCGCAGCTGTTTAGCTTATTTGCACTGGCCAATCTGGTACTGGCGGGACGATGTCAGAGGCATATTGATGGGGTTAGTGTGTCTTGAATTCGGCAGGGCAGCCGGAAAACAAGGCTGCCAGTTAAAAAACGCACTGACAGTGGCTAAAGATTGATCGCGGTGACAATACTCGGGTCACATTGAGCGCTTCAGTTGCCCAGATACAAATTGATCAGCGTTTCCCTAGGTATGTACGCAGCTCAGATTCGCTAACGCCCTGCTCCTGCCAGTAATCGATCCCTTCTTGATCAGCTGTACGGTTAAAATAAGCCGTATAAAGCTGCTGAATTTGGGTAGTAGTTAAAGCCATTGATGTAACTCCGTGTTTAAGTGTCGAATCGACATTAGCCGCGTTTAGCTCTGTATGGCAAGCGCGGCCGTGAGCGAGGCCTCGCTCCAGAGATCAGGCTGATGAAAAACCATCAACACTGACACTCATCCCTTGCGTTTCGGTTTAGGCATCGCTGAATTATCGGCGAACACTTTATACCGTCACAACATTTCGCAGCTACGTTTTACCCGTAGCCCTTGAGGTAAGTCAATAGGTTGAGCTTAGTAAAAAAACATCATCGGGTGCAATGCAAGATTTGGCAAGACTTGAATTATTTCTATCAATTCTGTTTCTGCTATTTTTGCTTCTACCCGTTTTGTAACGTTTCGCTAATGCTTTCCATATTGATTGCATTTTAAGATAACCTAATGAGGTGTTGGTTACCCTTTGCTCATTCTTTTAACTTAGCATGGTTTAAGCTTGCCATAGATCAAGGCTATTGCCAATAAAAAACAGCGTTTCCTTATGATGTCATCGTTGCATAGCCTTCAATCAGGTGCTTTTTCGAGCATGTCGGCCAGCGTTTGATCCAGTGAATAGCGTTTCAAACTAGGCAACCAGGCGTTTAAACGCTGAGTACAAGCCTTTAGCTCCGGTATTTCATTGCTTCGAACAAACGTCGGGTTAACTTCTATGGTTAATGTATGGTTTGCCAACATTTCCAGTCGGTGAATAACGTCTTTTAGTGACACCGCCTTGCCACTGCCCACATTAACAATGCTGCCGCTTTTGGCCTCAACAGGCCATTCCGTTAATAACCGGCAGTAAATGCTGGCTATGTCGCGTACGTCGCTAAAGTCGCGGCTTACGTGGGTATTGCCCAGCTCAATCACACTCGCCCGCTGCTGTATGTGTTGCACAATTTTAGGCACTAAAAAGTGCGCTGCTTGCCCTGGGCCGGTGTAGTTGAAAGGTCGTGCAATCATTAGCGGTAGGCGTTCGGCGTAGGTGTTAGCAATATGCTCCATAGCCATTTTGGAGTTGGCGTAGTGGTTCACCGGTGCTGGGGACACCTGTTCACTGATCACCGCTTGGCCGTTGGCCCCATACACATTGGCACTGCTGGCCAACAGTACCCTTGGCGGGTCTGGCAGTACACTGACTGCTTTGAGCAGGTTTTCGGTGCCGAGCACATTGACGTGGTAAAAATCCAGCGGCGTGGGGTGGCCCACAAACGACAGCGCCGCTAAGTGGTATACCTGTTGTGGCGCTACGCTGTTGACCAGCGCGGCGAGCGCAGCCGCATCGTTAAGGTCTATCGCGTGGTGCTCATCGGCGCCGCAAGGCTGGCTGGCCAGGGCCACCACGCGGCGCCCCTGACGTTTTAATTCGGCAATCAGATAACGGCCGGTAAAGCCGCTGCCGCCTGTGACTAGGCAGGTTTGCATGGTGGCTCCTTACCGCTTTAGTGGCCCGGGTGGCTTATGCACCGGTGCCATTTTTGACGCGTTCCAAGTCGGCTTCTACCATCATCTTGCACAGTTCTTCCAGACTGGTGTTAGGCTGCCAGCCGAGTTCTTGGGTGGCTTTGGCCGGGTTGCCTATCAGCAGTTCTACCTCGGCCGGGCGGTAGAACTTCGGGTCGATGACCACCACGATGTTACCGGTAGCGACGTCAACGGCGGCTTCCTGTTCGGCTTCGCCTTCCCAACGCAGTTCAATATCCGCCGCTTTAAAGGCGAGCGTGACAAAATCACGCACGGTTTCGGTGCGGTTAGTAGCCAGCACGTAGGTTTCCGGGGTGTCGGCTTGCAGCATGCGCCACATGCCTTCCACGTACTCTTTGGCGTAGCCCCAGTCGCGCTTGGCATCCAAGTTACCCAGAGCCAAGTGGGTCTGTTTGCCGAGCTTGATGCGGGCAACGCCGTCGGTAATCTTACGGGTGACGAATTCGCGGCCACGCAGGGGCGACTCATGATTGAACAGAATGCCGCTGGTGGCGAAGATGTTATAGGACTCACGGTAGTTAATGGTCATCCAGTGAGCATAGAGCTTGGCCACGCCGTAAGGGCTGCGCGGGTAGAAATCAGTGGCTTCGGTTTGCGGCACTTGCTGTACTTTGCCGAACATTTCCGAGGTGGAAGCCTGATAGAAACGAATGGAGCTGTCGACGATACGGATCGCTTCTAATAAATTCACCACGCCCAGCCCGGTGATCTCGGCCGTTGTAATGGGCTGGTCAAACGAGACGCCTACGAAACTTTGCGCGGCAAGGTTGTAAATTTCACGGGGCTTGCACTGCTGCACTAGGCGAATGCTGGAGGATAAATCGGTAAGGTCGTACTCCACCAAGTGCAAGTTGGGGTGGTTTTGTATGCCAAGTTCTTCGATACGCCAAAAATTGACCGAGCTGGTACGGCGGTATGTACCGTACACGGTGTAACCTTTTTCTAGCAGTAGCTCAGCAAGATAAGCGCCGTCCTGGCCCGTAATTCCTGTCACGATCGCGTTCATGACGCAGTTCCTTTCTTCATAGTAAGTTCTGGATTAACGCATGGAGGTACAGGCTGCCGCAGAGGCAGCCGGGTGCGTTAGGTATTGTGGCGGGCTAGCCTTGGGTGTCAACCTGATTTCGCTCATGCCTTTGGCATAGCGCTTGGTCAACCAGGGCTGCTTTCATCAAGCCTTCATAGCGTTTTGCCAAGGCAGGCCAGCTGCGCTGTTCCAGCCATTGATGACGGGCCTGATGATACTCTTTGCGCTGGGTTTCTGAGGCGTTCAATACATGGGTAATGCCTTCGGCAATGTCTTGGCTGTCGAAGCCGCGGGTTTGCCAAACGATATTTTTGACTTCATCAAAAATAGGCGCTGGCGTGGTGAGAATATTGGGGCATGCAGCGACCGCCGTGCGTACAGCAGCACTGCTGGACTCTTGGGTATATTGATAAGGCAGCACTACGGCGCTGCACTCTGCCAGGCGCTGCCGGGCCTCTTCCAGGGGAAGGAAGTCAGTCACCCACTCAATCTGTTTTTCGACCCCTAAGCGCTGCGCGGTTCGCTGGCAGCGGGCCAGTTCCTCCTGGGAGCTGGGCTCATCGCGTACGGAGGTAATCAGTCGCAATATGGCAGCCTTTGGTAACGACTGCTTTTTACACAGCAACGCAAAAGCCTCAATTAAGGTATTGACTCCTTTATGGGGGAGCAAGAAGCCGAAGCTGCCAATCACAGGTGCTTGGCTGTTGATAGACACTGAAGCGTCTTGGCCGGCATCCACTCCCTGTGGTAATTGGGTGACGTTATCGGTTAGGCCGATGCGCTTTAGGTAATTGAGGTCGTCTAACGTGTGAACAAACACTCGATCAAAGGCGGCAAGTGTTGCTGACACTGTGTGCCTGCGGACAGTGTCAAAGTCGATCACTGGGCGGGTCGTATGCAGGGTGATATAGACACGCTTGCCCTGGCGACGGCACTGCTCGACTTGATACTGCAGATCGCGGTCTAGCTCGTAAAAGGCGAAGTGGTGCTGTAGCCAGACTACGTTACCAGCCGCTTCTGCTAACGTAGGGCTTTGGCTGCGCTGCCAGTTACGGCTTACCGGTAACTGGTTTTCCTGTTCGCCTGAGGAGGGGCGCTGGCCTTTGCTAAACTGCGGGGCATTGATTGAAACGCTCAATACTGAGTTAGTTGCTTGCAGCGCTTCTACCAGATGAGCACTGTATTGGGCGATGCCGCAGGGTTCGTCCCATGAGGTATACAAGCTCAGTGAAATAGGCGGCACTTCAGGCTGGGTACTGGCCTGCAGGCGCGCTAGCGCTGCTAACAGGGACTCTACCGCAGCAGGCGAGTAAAAGCGCTGCTGAATAGCGTCGTGGAACTTGCTCACGGCATTCGTTGCCCCTTCCCCCTGTTGGCGCAATTGCTGGATCTGCTGCTGCACTTGTCGGGTAAGACTTGCCACACTGGGCTCTACCCATACGGCCTGCCCGGCACTGAAGTGCGATTGGGCATGGTCGAAACAGTAGTTCACCCAACCGGCATGCTGCGCCGGAGTGAAATCGGTGTGGGCGCCGTAGCCGGTAACGATCAGTGCGCGGGAGAACTCCCCGGCTTCGATGGCCGGCATATTGAGTCCTTCGCCACGGGTGGGCAACACGACTATATCGGCCGCCTGATAGAGCGCAGCCATTTGTGCGGCGTCATAATCATCAATAATGATGTGCAGACGTTCGCGGTATTTTGCACTGACGTATTGCTCTACCCAGCCTTCCATCTGGTTATGGGGGTTGGGGAAGGTTTTAACCGTGAGCGTCAGCGTTGGGTCGACGGCGGCCAGCTGCTCAAATGCTTGCAGCAGCACGTCTACGCCTTTACGCGGAAAGGCTGATGAGACATGGAGTAAATTAACGGTTTGCTGCTGAGCGACGCGTACAAGATCATGTGCACTGCTCTGGGCAGCATGCGGATTTGCCACCAGCGGTAACGCGACCACGTGAATAGGCAGTTTACAGCCGCTATCCATAAGTACTTTTTTAACAAACCAAGCGGTGACGATTACGCCTGCGTAATGCTCATTCAGGGTGGCTATCATCTCTTCCGGCACCCATGACTCTTCCCAGAAAAACAGCGCAATGGGTAGCCCGTGGCTTGGCTCAGGCTCAATGAGCGGGTAATGATGATAAAGCGCAATGCGCTGCTGCTCTGCCACGGTCTGCCACTCGATGGGGTCGGTCAGTGCATTCAGTTGAGCCACTTCTGCTTCGCCCCCAGGTGTGCTGCGTACGCTGGGTTCTGGGCTGCCCTCGTGGGGCGCCAGCCATAGTACGGGCGACTGCTCACTGGTCATTAAACGCGTCAGCAGGTGGCGGTTTACCGCGGCCAAGCTGTAGCTACCGTTAATATGGCCTTCCAAGCGAATGCCTTTTGGAACGTCAGCGTTTCCGCCCAAGGGGGCATCGCGCAGGCTGAGCGCTTCGCTACGTACCGCGGCGGTGACATCGGCATCCAGGTTCTGGAAGTCCTCTTCCCGGAATTGCCCTGCTCGGCTAAATAAACCATCACTTGCGGCCATGCGCTTTAAAATGCGGACTTTTAGGCCAGGAAAGCGATCCAGTACTTTTAGCGCTAGTCGTTTTAACCAGGGTATTTGCGCTAGGCGACGTAGTAACTTCCCACTTGCCTGGGCGGTTTGATAGTGGAAGTGCATCGCGCTGCGCAGCGGCTTGGTAATACGCCAGGAGCGGCTGTTATAAATGCTGTCTATTTCTTGCTGAAGACGCTTGGTTTGCTGCAGGTAGTGCTGGCGTTCTTGCAGGGCGGATGCGCGTTGATTTTCGGACTTAGCAAGTTGTTCGGTTTGTGCCTCGATCTTGGCAGCCAGAGTTTCTAGGGTGCCTTGCTGAGCCTCTGTGAGCTTATCAAGGTAGTCGAACCAGGGGGCGCTAAGATCATCGGCTTGCTTGTGCGCCACGAGTGCATAGTCAGGGTAGGCGGAAACCACCCAATCCAAGTATTGGCGCAGCGGTGCGTTTTCAGGGGGCGGCGTGGGGCCGTTTAAACGCAAAATATTGGCTTTTGCGTAGCCGCTGTCAGTGGCTACAAAATGCAGCAGTGGCGGAGGCAGCGGGTGCAGGTGGGTGGGGTCAAGGTAGAAACTCCATAGCCCAACGGTTAGATTTTCTGGGTTGGGTGTCTCTAGGATGAGAACTCCCCCTGGTTTGAGCGCGCGATGCACCTCTTGAATCAGGGTTACTAGGCTGTCAAAAGGAATATGCTCTGCAATGTGAAAGCCGGTGACCGCCGCCAGCGTATTGGTTTCGATTTGCTGCAAAGCCGTTAGCGCGTCGTTAACTTCAACGTGCAAGCCGCTTGCGTTACAGGCGCTGGCCATGCTTTCGTTGGTATCGATACCTTTGGCGGGCCAGCCATTTTCCTGCATGAGTTCGAGCCATTCGCCACGGCCTGAGCCTAGGTCAACCACCAATGCTTCTGGGTAGCGCGCCATAATCGGCGCCAGTAACGGTACGTAAACTTTAAGGCGTTCTTTAATAGCGTCTTTTTCGCCACGAAAGTGGTTGGTAAACCGGGTATAAAAATCCATTACACTGACTCGTTAGGTTCTGAACTTATCGCGGCTTGGCGCTCACAGTCGATAGTAGGCATGACCCAGCTGCTCCCCAAGAAGAAGTCTTTTTCCATATTAACCACTTGGAAGACTAGCGCGTGGTCGACCCATTGATAGTTATGGGTTAGGTGAGTGTCGCTGCTGTGCAGAGACGTTGACACCGAATAACTTCCTGGCCCTAAGTTAGCGCTGAAACGCATGCGATAGATGAGTGTTTCGCCTGCGCTTAGCTGATGCTCTACTTGGTGTGTGTGCCAGGTATTGGTACCAAATATTTCTTGGCCTACGCGGTCTTTGAGCTTGTAGCCCACCACCAGTTGCGGCAAATCAGCCTGGATAGATATATGGATTCGCAGCTCTACTTCCTGACCAACGTCAACCACTTCCAGCGGGTTGCCGTTTGTTGCATGCAGGCTTAACTGGGAAACGCGGGCTTCTCCGGTGCCTGACCGGGTTTGAATTTGACCACTGGCTAGTGGCGTCACCTCTACCTGAGCATTCTCTTTTTTGGCAATGATCGCATTGTAGTAGTCCATGATGTCTTGAGGCAGGCCGTCTTGCAGCACTTCGCCTTGCTCTAACAGGATCGCGCGGTCGCACAGGCTTTGTATGGCGGCTTTGTCATGGGAAACAATCAGCAGCGAGGTGCCTTGGCGCTGGAATTCGCGTATGCGGTCAAAGCTTTTATGCTGGAAATAGGCATCCCCGACCGAGAGCGCTTCATCCACAATCAGTATGTCTGGCCGGAAGGCGGTCGCTACCGAAAAGGCCACTCGCATTTGCATGCCGCTTGAGTAAACCCGCATGGGTTTGTCGAAGTAGTCGCCTATTTCGGCGAACGCTTCTATGTCGGCCATCGCAGCGTCTATTTGGGCGTGAGTGAAGCCCATCAGCCCTGCGGAGTGGATAACATTTTGGCGGCCGGTCAGCTCACCGTTAAAGCCCATGCCTAACTCTAAAATAGCGGCAACGCGGCCATGGGTGCGTATGTAACCTTCGGTGGGGCGCAGCGTGCCGGTGATCATTTTGAGCAGTGTGCTTTTACCCGCGCCGTTTTGACCAACAATGCCGACGGCTTCGCCTTGGGCAATATCAAAATTGATATTGCGCAGTATCCAGGTCTCTTCCTCAGGTTGAATAGCACTGAACCAGCTGGCCACGCGCATTATTTCGTTACGGTAACGGCGATAAGCTTTGCCCAGTTCGCGAACCTCCAGCAGGGGTTTAGGGGACGTTGGCGATACCTGGTCTGGCAACGGCTGGTTTGTTTGTGATTGGTTTGACTGTGAATCGGTTGATTGACTCATAGAGCATCCACCATTTCCGGGCTGGCTTTACGGAACAACATCGCGCTGACAACCACAAGCCCTGCTCCCAACAGGGTTAAACCGGCCAGCGCCATAAGGGAAGGCGAGTGGCCATAGGCCAGCACAGCGTGGTAGGCGCCAACTAAATGGAATAGGGGATTAAACGCTAAAATTGCCTGTAATGATGGCGGTACTATTTCCGCTGGGTAGACCACTGGGGTAAACCAGAAAAGAAACTGCATTACTATGGGCATTAGCTGGCCAATATCACGAATAAAGACGTTTAAAATACCCAGCATCAGCCCTAACCCTAGCGCCAACAGTATGGTAATGGCAGTCAGTACTGGCACCCAGAGCAGCGTTGCTGGGGTGAAGTGACCAAGTACGGCAAAGACGACCAAAATGACCACAAATAAGGCAAGGTTATTTATTAAGCAGGAGCCCGTGATAATCACCGGTAAGGCGATTTTGGGGAATACTAGCTTTTTCATTAGGTTGGCGTTTTCAATAAAGACGCCAAGGCAGCGGTTAAGAATCTCGCTAAACAGGCTCCACCCCAGCATACCTGCAGTTAGGTAGATAGCGTAGGCGTATTGGCTATCGATACCCGGCAGCTTCGCTGCCAGTACAGCAGATAGGATCAGCGCGTAAATCAGTACCATTGACAGCGGATGAATGATCATCCAAGCGCCGCCGATGCGGCTACGGGCAAACCGTGTCACCAACTCGTGGCGGATAGATGTGGCAATAAACTGGCGATAGCGCCATGCCCCTTTTAGGGATTCCAGCATTCCGTTACCTTTTTGCGCGTCGTGAGCCATTGTTGATTCAAAGGGAGTAATGGTAAGCCAAGCGCTTATTGGACACCACCGTTACTGGCAGCGCCATGTGGGTCAGCTCCCTACTGACGCTGCTATCCCTCGCCACTGAATTGCTTAGCAACGGCGAAGGTACAATACTTTTCAAGCAAGTATATGGCCGCATCAATAGTGTCTAACATTCCCACAAGCCATGCATTGGAAACGTGTATAAACTGAAGTGGCAGCGGGTCGGTCAATACGTTTTGACCAATGAGGCCTTTTTGGGAGCCATACATTACCAATAGCTGTTGTATGATGTACATGACACCGCCCTATCGGCAGCGCTTGAAGCCCATGAGCTGTGGTATGCTCCTGCGCATTTAATCCGCAGTTGAATGAGCGTCTTTTTGCATGATCTTTAGCACGCCTGAGTTTCTATTTATTTTTTTACCTACTGTTTGGCTAATTTTTTGGCTATTGTCATTTTCTGGCAAGCAGCATTTACTACTTGGCTGGTTGGGACTGGCATCCTTTGTCTTTTACAGCGTATGGGATATCACGCTACTGCCACTTTTACTGGGCAGTATTGCCGTTAACTATTGGCTGGCTGGCTATGTAGCTAGACCAAGCCGTGCTTGGTTATGGCTTGGCGTTGGTTTTAATCTTGGCTTACTGGGCTGGTTTAAGTATTCCATCTTTTTTCTTTCATTAGCCGACCTTCCGCCTCAATCTTTTAGCCCATTGGTACTGCCTCTGGGCATTTCTTTTTTTACCTTTCAGCAGATTGCTTTTTTAGTGGATGTGCGCCAAGGCGCTGTTCAACGGGGACCGCTGTCACTTTACGGCGTGTTTGTTAGCTTTTTTCCGCAGTTGATTGCAGGCCCTATTGTTCATTACCGTGACTTAGCACCACAGCTGGCAATTTTACAGCGACCAAGCGCTTCGGCCGTTCGTTGTGGCTTACTGCTGTTAGCGCTAGGGCTAGCTAAGAAATTATTGATTGCTGATAATCTTGCGCCCTATGTGGATCGCCTTTATAACGCGCCAGCGGACTCTATTGTTGCGGGCGATACACTGATGGCGGGCTGGTCTTATGGCTTACAACTCTATTTTGATTTCTCAGGCTATGCGGATATGGCTATCGGGCTAGCGTTACTGTTTGGTATAACGCTACCTAATAACTTCGCTTCACCCTATCGTGCCGCCAATATCCAACTTTTTTGGCAACGCTGGCATATAACGCTTTCCCAATTTTTGCGTGACTACTTGTATATTCCGCTTGGCGGCAGCCGACATGGTTTACCGCGTCATTTATTGGCGTTAATGGTGACGATGCTACTAGGCGGGCTTTGGCATGGCGCGGGCTGGCAATTTTTAGTCTGGGGCGGCTTGCACGGGGCGTTATTGACGATGATGGTGGTATGGCGGCGGCTCAGCGTTTTTCGATTCCCCTTCGCGGCGAGTTGGGCTTTTACCTTTGTGGCCGTTATGTTGGCTTGGGTGCCGTTTCGGGCAACCGGCCTTGAGCATACCTGGTCTTTGTATTCAGGCCTTGCCGTTTGGCAATGGGGGGCACTTGGCGATCTCGCTAACGCCTTAAACCAAGGCGTTATGTCCCTGCGCTCGCCTGAGCTACTAATACTCGTGGCTACGCTCATCGTGCTAATCATGCCGAACAGCATGACCTGGGCAAAGCGATTAACTCAGCCACATCACTATTTTTGGCAGGGTGCCTTAGTTGGCGGGCTGCTGTTAGTGGTGTTCAAAGCAATGATAGACTTGCCTAGCCAAGCTTTTCTTTACTTCAATTTTTAGCTGCACGCCATTCTGAAGGGATACTAAATGGTACGTTTTCTGAAAGGAGTGGCCGCTGGCGGTTTTGCTGTACTCGCGCTATGGGTCATTTTTTGGGCCGGGCAATTAGGACGGCCACACCCTAACAATGAGTGGATTAATGGGGCAATCAGCTATAAACAGACAATCGCTGGCACGTTACCTTCTCCTAAAATAATCGTGCTTGCCGGTTCGGGAGCGATGTTTGGTATTAACAGCGCCCTCCTCGAAGAAACTTATAACCGCCCTGCGGTTAATCTTGGTGTGAATGCTGGTATTTCTTTGCCGGTTATCTTGAGCACCGCTAAAAATATTGTGCGGCCTGGGGATCTGGTGCTTTTACCACTTGAATACCCTCTTTATAACCGGGAGGAAGCGGTTTCAAGCTCGCTAATACATTGGGCCAATAGCCACCCTGATACTTTTTTTCAACTCCCTTTAAAGCGCGCTATTGAGGTGTTTGCCAAAACTTCCTATACGCGAATTTTAGAGGGTTATCGTGGGCTTCCTGAAGGGTTTACGGTAAGCGGTGATTATGGCGCTCAACGTCTGGATAAACATGGCGATCAAATACTGACGGAGCGAGCGTTACGCGAAGAGCGACATTGGAACTTTTTGAACGCTTTACCCGATGAAACGTATGGTAAAGCGTTACGTGAAGGGAGTTTCGATTGGGGGCGGCTGCGTCAATTCCGTGATGAGCTACTCACACAAGGGGCATGCCCAGTGTTTATGCCGCCACCACTGCTGTTTCAGCGTAGCTATGTTGATTCTCTAACCGAGGCGCACTTTTATGAAACGTTGCCCCATAGGGCTACTTCTCAGGGGCTCTTTTGGTTAGGTAGGCCAAGGGAAGCAATGCGTGCTGCCAACGATTTTTTTGATACTAATTTCCACTTAGTCGATGAGGCGCGGCAAGACTATACGCAACAGATCATCGGCTGGCTAGGCAATCAGCCGATGATGAATTGTCAGCAGTTTTATCAAGCTTTAACGGAAACCAGCTAGCGGGCAAGGTGTCTATTTACCAGTGACTTGACTGCTTGAGTGAAATTAGCAGTGGCAAACCGCTCTGCATTTTTCCTGCACACTTTAGGCGAAAACGCTGCTTCATCTTCGCGCTTACATGCTTCAAATTGTTGGATTCTCTCCATCAGTGCCTGACTACTCTGTTCTTCAACCCATAGGCCTGAGACGTTATCCAGCGTTGTTTCAGTTAAACCACCGACACCATAGCCAATGACAGGAGCACCTGCGGCCTGAGCCTCTACCGGCAAAATACCAAAATCTTCTTCTGCCATGAATATAAACGCTTGGGTGCGCTCTAGATGGTCGACTAAAACGTTGTCAGGTTGGTAACCCATAAGCGTTACATTCGGGCCTGCTAGTGATGCAAGCTTGGCATAATCCGGCCCATCGCCGATGACAATGAGCTGCCTTTCTGGGGTTTTATTGAAAGCTTCTATGACCAAGTCGATACGCTTATAGGGCACCATTCGCGAGGCGGTTAGGTAAAAACTTTCTCTGGGACGGTCATAGCAAAACTTATCCACATCTACCGGTGGATAAATCACTTCAGCTTCGCGGCGATAGCAGGTTTCAATGCGCCGCTTTATATAATTCGAAATGGCGACAAAGTGATCAACGCGCTGGGCGCTTATATAATCCCATTGGCGAAGTCGATGCAGTTGCCAGCGCATCAGCCAGCTCATAACACCTTTCTCTTTTCCTGACTGACGTAAGTATTGGTGCTGCATGTCCCAGGCGTAACGCATGGGGCTGTAGCAGTAACAGATATGAACGGCATTGGGGTCAGAAATAACCCCCTTTGCCACCGCATGGCTGCTGGATAAAATCAGGTCGAACCCTTTGAGGTCGAACTGCTCTACCGCTAACGGCATGAGTGGCAAATATTGCCTGTAGCGCTTTTTGGCAAAGGGTAATCGCTGAATAAAACTGGTGTGGATAACATGACGCTCAAGAGCGGGATTAGCGCCCTGCTCAAGAAAATTGACGGTAGTAAATATCTCAGCTTGAGGGAAACAGTTGAGCAACTCGGCCAGCGCTTTTTCGGCACCAGCCCAGGTGGTCAACCAGTCATGGACAATGGCGACTTTCATTACAGCATTGTGCTCCTATTTTTGCCCACGCTTACTCCCGTCCGTACTTATCGTTATAGCGGACGATGTCGTCCTCCCCAAGGTAGGAGCCGGTCTGAACCTCAATTAGCTTGAGAGGTATCACACCTGGATTTTCAAGGCGGTGTACGGTACCTAACGGTATGTACGTTGATTCATCTTCCGACAGCAGAAAACTACGCAACTTCGATATATCGCCATGGCCTTCCCCTTGAGTAACCTGCGCGGTGCCTTGCACAACCACCCAGTGCTCAGCGCGATGGTGATGCATTTGCAAAGAAAGTTTGCCGCCTGGATTAACGACTATTTCTTTCACCTGAAAGCTATCCGTTAATACCATAGTACGGTAATGCCCCCAGGGTCGATAAACCTGTTGATGCGACTGAAACTCTTTGCGACCCGCCGCTTTAAGGGCGTTGACTATTAGCTTGGTGTCCTGAGCCTGATGCCGGTCAGCTACTAACACTGCATCGTCGGTTTCGACAATGATCAGATCTTTAACGCCAACAGCTGCCACTAAACGTGAATCGCTATAAACTAAGCTGTTCTGGGTTTCATGAAGCATTACATCGCCATGCACGACGTTGCCGCTCTGTTTGTCCTCGATAGAACGCAGTTCATGCAGCGCGTCCCAAGCGCCTATGTCACTCCAGCCAGGAGACATAGGCACAACGGCCGCCTGTTTGGTGTGCTCCATCACCGCATAATCTATGGACTCATTTCTGCATTGGGCAAACGCTGCCTCTTCAATGCGCAAAAAGTCCATATCTTCTGTACGCGCTTGGTAGGCGGCTTGGCAAGAGGTTAAGATATCAGGCGCATACTGCTTTAATGCTTCTAAGTAGCTGCTAGCTTTAAATAGAAATATTCCACTATTCCAGAGGTACTCACCGGTTTTTAAGTAGCTTTCAGCCGCGGCTAAATCCGGCTTTTCGACAAACGCTTCAACGACAAATCCTTCACTCAGTGCTGAACCACGCTTTATGTAGCCATAACCTGTATGCGGCGAAGCTGGCGTAATACCAAACGTCACGAGCTTACCTTGCTGGCTCAGTGTATGGCCCTTTTCTACTGCATCAGAGAATGCTGTTACATCTTTGATCACGTGATCAGCTGGCATTACCAACAATTCGGCTTCTACATTTACTTCAATTGCGGCCAACGCGGCAATTGCTAAAGCAGGCGCTGTGTTCCGACCACAAGGCTCTAGTATAATTTGGCTGCCTTTAAAGCCGACCTGCTGCATTTGTTCGGCAACTAAAAAGCGGTGTTCTTCGTTACATACAATAATGGGGTCGCCTGCATTGGCGACACCTTTCAGACGAAGTGCCGCTTCTTGCAGCAAACTAACATCATCTTTATGTAGGTTCAGAAACTGCTTAGGGTAATGCTCACGAGATACTGGCCATAGGCGCGAACCTGCCCCCCCTGATAAAATTACGGGTAAAATCATAAATTCTCCTTGAGACAAGTAACTTAGTAGCTATCAGCATCCAAACTTAAAAAACTTCATTTAGTATTTTCGCACATACCGTTAAACACTAATCCGCTTCAATTTTTCAAGCAGAGCACTCATTGCTAGCCATAAGCGTACTTTTTTAAGGCTGACCATTAACAAAACCTTTAGTCAAGGTCATCGTTAATATTTTCAAGTCAAATCCTAAAGACCATCGTTCAATATAATATAGGTCGTACTCTACACGCTTCTCCATAAGCTTTACATCGTCAGTTATTCCTCGTAAACCATTGACTTGCGCCCAACCTGTCATTCCAGGTTTTACGCGGTGCCTTTGCATGTAGATATCAATATGATCTTTGTAATGATCGTTGTGGTCCATTGCATGGGGCCTGGGGCCCACCAGTGACATGCGACCTTGAAGAACATTATAAAGCTGAGGCAATTCATCCAGGCTAGTACGCCGCAGAAAACGCCCTAACGGGGTTATCCGCTCATCACGATATAATGCTTGTTTTGTTTGGCTACCATCGTGCAAAAGCATTGTTCTAAACTTGTAGATTCTGAAACGCTTACCATCCAAACCATGACGCTCTTGTTTAAAAAGCACTGGGCCACCCATACTCCACTTGACCGCGACAGCCACAACTAACATTACAGGAAGAAAGATTACAAAAAGCACTAGGCCCAGCACACGATCTTCCAAAGCTTTAATTAAACGCATGGGGCCATTGAGAGGCGTATAATTGAGCTCTAATGAGTAAAGACCTGCCACTTGCGCAATACGATGATTCAGAAACCGTATATCAGGTAGGTCGGGGAAAAAGCGAATACTGGATGGAATACCGGCAAGTAAACGCATTAAGTGGCGAACACGATTACCTTGAATCAAAGGATAACCTAGCCATATTTCGTCAAAACCACGTTGAAATATATTCTCTTTCGCGAAAACAGCTATTCTGTGAAAAAATGTTGCATCGCCCTCATCCACGTAATGCCCTACTACTACATAACCAGCATGGGGCATTTCTACGATTTTTCTTTCTAATAGCACGATATTATCTTTTTTACCGATTAGCAGCACGCGCTTTAAATTGTGCCCTTTTGCACGTAGGTGTCTTAAATACCCATACAACAAGGTACGCATTACACTGCCCACTGCCAAAACTGATAGTGCGGAAACGCCCATCCATAACCGGGAAAAACTCTGTGTGCCCTGAATAGCGACAAGCAATAGGCTGAGCAGGCCTATAGTAGCAATCCATGTGGCGAGATAAATGCCGAGCATGGTGTAAAGACTGCGGCCCCGCCATGGTTGGTAGAGCCCAATTAGCTCACCTACTGCTGGCAGTAATAGACTGCCAATAAGTATTAAAAAAAGATAATCATTGCCATCGGAATCGATATCCGACATTAACCAAAGGGCAACCAATGCCACTAACGTGGCGATACCCGCGTCAAAGCAGCGCATAGCGCGCCGCAACCATTCACTACCCTGGCTTGTTTTAATAACGGCCATAGTTGCTGACTACCGCGCTACCTGCGATGACGTGGACAACGAGGCCAGTAACGACATAATGCGGTCGAGGTCGTCGCTCTCTAAACTACCCACTGAAGAGTTGAGTGCTAGCATATCCAGTGCATAGCTACCGACGGTATCTACATACTGAATACGCTGGTCATAGAGGCTTGCTCTTGCGTCAAGCACATCCACTAGATCTCTCAGCCCCAGTTGCTCGCCCTTCTCGGCAGCTTCTAAAAACAACTGACTTGAGGAAATGGCTTGATTTAGCGCCTCAAGACGGCGTTCACCTCCATTTAGTGCTCTGATACGCTGACGTACCTCCTGGATGGCGAGGTTGCGTTCGTTATCGACGGCTGCTAACCCTGCTTCTATACGCTTTTCACCTTGACGGACGCTAGCATTGGTATAGCCGCCCCGATATATGGGCACGCTAACCTCAACTGTTGCCCGGTAGTCTTCACTCTCCCGTACAGAGTCGTCGCTAACACGATCTGAATAACTAAGATTTAAGTTTAGCTCAGGGTAGTAACCAGAACGTCTGACGCCTGCATCCGCTTGCGTGATTTGCTGCTCTTGTTTAGCCAACAGGACGTTTAGGTTTTGATCGGTGCGTGAAATCCATTCGTCAGCATCACCAATATCACCGTTAAGGGTAACATTGGTCAGCTCACCAGGAGCCGAGCTTTGAAACCTTGGCATTACACCAGTTAGGCGTTCCAGTTCGCTAAGCGCGTTGTCCAACTCATTTTCAGCCTCAACGGCATCAGATACTGCTTGATCGTATCTCGATTGAGCTTCGAGTAGGTCAACACGATTACCAATGCCTAAATCAAACGCCCGACTTGCTTGGCGTACCTGCAGTTCAAGGGAGTCTTGCTGAGACTCTAACAAACCTAATCGCTGCGACGCTAAATAAGCTTTTATATAGGCCTCACTAACTTGTAATGCTAGCTCTTGTTCAACCACAGCCAATTGAAGTTCAGCAGAGCTTACTTGGGCGTTGGCAACATCCATCTTTCGCCAGCGCTCCAAGCTAAAAAGCGGTTGCTGTAGCTGAATTTGATAGTAGGTTTCATCAATTTCAGCAGGGCGTGCTGTATTTCCGAACTGGTCTATTTCATCAACCGTTTGAGTATTTGTTGAATCCTGCCACAAGTACCCGCCCGATGCGCTAACCTGCGGCAATAGCTGCGAACGCGCCATGGGGACTTCTTCACGGGTGGCATCAAGCTCATACCGCTGGCGCGAGAGATCCGCGTCATGGCGTAAAGCCCTGGAAAACAGATCAGGCAACGAGGGCAACGTTTGAGACGTCGACTCACTATTAGCAAGCGCCTCTAATTCAGTAAGGGCTTGCTGACCAGCAGGCACATCATTCTGTGCCAGTGCCGACTGACTTATCAGTGTGACAGCAATTGCGAGCGCACTGAGGGCAAAACGTGGCGTCCGTGTCATTAATCCTCCCGGATAGCGCGAGCTAACATGTCGGTAACAGGCTTGGCAATGTAACTGGCAAAAGTGCGCTCACCGGTTCGAATCATGACTTCCGCTGGCATACCTGAAAGCAGGTGCATTTGCTCTGTCATGTCTTTTTTGCCTTCGTCGCTTACCCGAATGCGCGTTTTGTAATAACGCTGACCGGTGGCCTCGTCTTCAAAGCTGTCCGCGCTGATATGAATGATTTCGCCATCAATAATATTGGTTAACCGTTGATTGAAAGCGGAGAAACGAATTTCAGCAAGCTGCCCTATAAAAAGACTATCTATATCCCTTGTGGGCACACGAGCTTCTACCACGAAACCGTCGTTCGAAGGCACGACTTCCATAATGGAGTCACCAGGGCGAACAACTGCGCCTACTGTATGCACTTGGCGACCAACAACAGTACCTGATACGGGAGCCGCAATAACGGTTCGGTTCACCTGGTCGGTCAGCGAGGTTATACGCTCTTCTGCCTCTGCGATTTGTGCTTGGGCATCGCGCAACTGCTCACCTACTTCAGCTTGAAACTCTTGCAGCGTTGTCTCTTTTTGCATGCGGTTTTCGCTAATTTGCGACCGGAGCTGGGCAATGTTCGATTGAAACTCGGCATTATCACCCTGGTATTGCAGTATTTGCCGTTCAAGCTCACGCAGGCGCTGATTGTCGCCTAGCCCTTCACGATATAGCGAGCGGAAGTCTTCCGCTTCAGAGCGCAGCGAATTAATACGCTGGTTATTGACACTGATCCGTGATTCTAGACCATCGATCTGCTCTTGCATCTGGATAATCTGCTGATCCATGGCATCCAGAGTGCCTTGTAACGATTGACGGCGGGCATGGAACAGACTTTGCTGAACAGCCGTTACCTGTTTAGCTCGGTCATCGTTGACCGACTGAAGTTCTTCAGGCATTTCGAGCGTTTCGGCGCCCTGCTGCTCGGCCAGCAAGCGCACCTCCATGGCACGGTTTATATAGTATTGTGACTGGGCAATTTCTAACTGAGAGCGTACTTGGGTGTCGCTCAAGATAACCAGTGGCTGCCCCGCCTCTACCTTGTCTCCATCTTGCACCAATAATTCTCGTACAATACCGCCTTCAAGGTGTTGAACGGTGCGCTTAAACGATTCCATGGAAACATTACCAGGGGCGACCACGGCGACTGCCAGCGATGCTGTCACAGACCACAATACGAAGCCGCCAAGCGCTATGCTTAAAATTGCGTAACCGAGTTTTCGATAACCTTTATCACTCGTTGGCAATGCCTCTTGGGCCTCGCCATCTAGAGTAACCGGACCTTGGGGCGTTACATCAATTTCCCTATTGGCTGGAACCTTGCCTTTCTGCTGGCTCATGTCGTCTCCTCGCTGCCATTTCCACGACCGCCTGCAATAGCAGAAAGGCGAGTGGCGTTTTGTTGGCTAACCTGGGGGCGCGATTTTTTAGCAAACTGGGCAAGCACTTGGTCTCTAGGTCCAAACATGCTTACTTGGCCTTCCTTCATTACCAATAGTTTATCCATGTTTTTCAACACGCTGGTTCGATGACTTATCACAAACAGCGTTGTGCCTTCTGCTTTTAATTGAGCGATTGATTGGCCTAACGCTCGTTCACCAGCATCGTCTAAGTTGGCATTAGGTTCGTCTAGCACCACGAGTACGGGATTACCATACAAGGCACGGGCCAACCCGAGACGCTGGCGCTGACCTCCGGATAGCGCTCCACTGTTAGAGCCAATAACGGTGTCGTAGCCATTAGAAAGCTCTAACACCATTTCATGAACACCCGCTTTTTGGGCCGCAGCAACCACTTTTTCAGCATTAATCTCCCCAAAACGGGCAATATTTTCACTGATGGTGCCATCAAAGAGTTCGATATCTTGTGGCAAATAACCAATGTGGGGGCCCAGTTCGTCACGGTTGTATTGGCTAATCGCACCACCATCAAGTCGTACGTCTCCAATCTGCGTTGGCCATATCCCCAACAGTACGCGGGCAAGCGTTGATTTACCTGCCGCACTTGGGCCAATAATGCCAACATGCTCGCCTTTAGCGACGCTAAAGTTAATACCCCGGATGGTAGCCATACGTGCACCGGGAGGAGCAGCCGCTACGTTCTCCACATCGATAATGCCTTTCGGCGCTGGCAGAGACATATGACGCTGCTCGTCAGGTATCTGCGTCAGTAGCTCGTTTAATCGGCTGTACGAGCCACGCGCGGCTACAAAGCCTTTCCAGCCACCGATCATTTGATCAATAGGTGCCAGCGCACGTCCCATTAGAATAGACCCGGCAATCATCATGCCGGGAGTCATCTCCCCTTGGAGCACTAAAAGCGCACCTAGACCAAGAATTAATGACTGAAAGAGCAAACGCATTACTTTAGACGTATTGGTCAAAGCGCCTGCACGGTCACTCGCTTGTGACTGTTTAGCAAGGAATTCATGGTGGCGCTTTGACCAGCGTCCCATAATGCCGGGCAGCATGCCCATAGCATGCAGTACTTCAGCATTTCTCAGGTTAGAGTTGGCTAGGTTTTGTGCTTGAATTTGCTCGCTATTGGCTTCGGCAAGTAAGGTCTTAGTAGATTTTTCATTAGCAACCGCAAGCGCAAATAGAATAATGCCCGCACAGGTAGCAAACACCCCTAACCAAGGGTGAAAAATAAACAGAATACCTAAATAAACGGGCACCCAAGGGGCGTCAAAAAAGGCAAACAATCCATTCCCAGTTAGAAACTGTCGTAAGCTGGTCAAGTCATTTAGCGGCTGAGCACTTTGAGCCCCTGGTGCAACTAAACTACGGCGAAACATGGCACCATAGAGGCGCTGATTAATCGTAGTATCTAATCGGTTCCCTATCCTAACCAGCATTCTTGACCGAACTAGCTCAAGCCCACCCATCACCATAAAAAGAAAGACGACGACAAGCGTCAGCATGATGAGCGTATCGAGACTTTGCGTGGTAAGCACGCGGTCATACACCTGGAGCATGTACATGGGGGGAACTAGCATGAGCAAATTGACGAACATGCTAAAAAAGCCCACCGATACAAACGAACCCTTACAGGCGCTTAATGCACGCTGCAGATCCGTTGCTTCCTGTTGCTTTGCCATGGAAGGGTCACCGTTGAATCAAAGAAGTCACGCGAGGATTATCGCGGCATCATAACAGAAACGCCCCTGCCTAGGGTAGGGGCGCTGGAAGCACTGGGTGTTGAGTGAGATAAATAACGTGCTTACCCAATAGAATTAGGTTTCTTCACTAGCCAAACAGCATCACGCTCTCTGCTGACTCTGTGAAACCAACCATAACAGCACCACGCTCAGCTCCATTATCTAGCTTATCAAGCCAATATGCTTGACCTGCCGCATCTGAAGCCCTTTCGAGTACATTTTCATACATTAGTTCAATATAGGCATCGTTTTCTATACTACCGTATTGCCTTGCAAACTCCTCTGATCCCACAAAGCTATCAGCAATATCATTCAGATTGGCCGACTCACTCACGTCAAGCCAATAGCCTAACCCTTTGCCATCCGCTGTGCGGTCAAAAGCGGCATCGTAAAGGCGTAGCAGCGGATCGACAGGGGCATCAAAGACAGCATCGCTGCGCTCACCAAGGTTTTGGATTCGTAGATCTTCGCTAGCAGGAGTTTCTTGTTCACTAAACGGCGTTTCGCTGAACATGCTGGCCATGTATTCAGCGAAGGCATCCTGCTCTGTGCCTTTTTCGGCGAAGTCAAAGAGGCCGTCATCCTCGAAGGCACTCATAAGATCTACCCGGTCTTGGTAGCTGTCTTCACCTAGTGGATAGCCGTCGCCGCCATCGGCCAAAAAGCCTAGCGTGACGACTTTGACAGCCTCTTCAGCACTACCTACCAGGCGGCCACTGGCGGCGAGTACATCGTTGGTACTGCCATCGTCATTAACAATGACCGCATTTTGGATGCGCTCGCCAGCGGGCTGGCTAAGATCATAGCTGTACTGAATACCGCCCACCTGGGCAAACTGACCTGCGGTGACCCCCGGTGCCGATGCAGCAACCGCATGCTCCAGAACCTCCAGCAGTTTGCTGCGTGTGATAGTGATTATGGCTAGGTCGTTGTTGAACCGAAGTGATGACGCTGCATCCAGCTGAGATACGCCGCCCTCTGGTTTACCAATGGCGGAATTGGCACCTGGGGCTTGGTAGCTTGGCTCACTGTCGCTTCCTTCTACGACGACATTACCAATCGGTTCACGGATACCACCGCCGTTTTTGAACGATACTACGACATCTTCGTCAAGCTGCTTGGCATACCAGAGGTTGGCATCCGCGGTTAGGTTACCCAAATTGGTTTCTTCGGTGCGCACCGCTGCCCGCTCACCGACCAGGTATACATCGGTCAAACCAAGGATATTGCCGTCTTGCTCAGCAACAAACTCACCCACCGAGCCGACTAAATCATTAGCAATATTACCTTTAGTGCCTTCGGCGAAGGCGCTTACCAGGTCTCCCCACAGCGCTTCTACCTGCTCATCGGTAGAGGCGTAAATACCAGAAGAGTTTTCATCGATGGCGTCAGCAATCACACGTCCCTGTTCGTCAAACTCTACCACCAGTTCGGCAACATAGCGCCAGCCCCCGTCGGTATTAACGACGACTACATCGTTACCTGCAGCATCTTGAGTAACGATGGGGTAAGTGTCATAGGGCTCGCCTGCCCCTGGGAATAAGCCACGATCCTGGTCTTCTTGATCTGCCAGAAGACTATTAGAACCACCGGCAATGACGATATCGACGCCGTCCAGCAGTGTCGCCAACTCTTCTTCAAACTGAATTTGCTGAAGGTGCGAGCTGAGGATGATTTTATTGATGCCCTGCGCCTCAAGGTCATCAATGACGGGCTGAATAAGCTCGGCCAGGGCTTGCATGTCATTGCTGCCACCGGTCAGCACATTGACATCGCCAGGTGAAGAGATGCTCTCCAGAATTTGGGTAGTCACGCCAATAATGCCGATTTTCTCTCCGCCACGCTCAGCAATGACCGCCGGAGCTAGCTTAGGCTTATTAGCGCCTGCCAACAGTTCCTCCAAGGTGGCTTGGAAGGCGTCTTGGCTTAATATTTCTTCGGTCGCTAAGCCGCTTAGAGCGGAATCGCCTGAGAAATCCAGGTTGGCGGACAAATAAGGAAACTGCGAACCTAGCCACTCAACGTCTGCCGTAGTACCGCCGTTCACGACCGACGCAATCATTGCTTCGATCAGCCCGGTACCCAAATCAAACTCATGGTTACCCAATGTCACGGCCGCCGCGTCGACCAGATCCATCAATAGAGTCTCAACGCGCCCAGAAGCGGCCGTAATACCGCTCATGGAGCCAGCTTCCAACCCATAAATCTCTTCAACTGCTGCTTGGAAGGCTGCCTGCAGGCTTGAATCAGCGGCAGCGTTCAAGTATGGCCCAGGCAACACTAAATCTCCCGAGCTAACAAACAACGAGTTAGCGTATTGGTCTTCTAAGTGATCCACGATAGAGATGAAATTGGGTGCATTAAGCAGGTCTCCCCCTCCCCCCTCCATATCGGCTGCGTGCAGGAGTTGAAGTTGGAAGTTACTCATGGCGTTTCCCTTTTTTAATCGATGGAGAAAATAGGCAACCATGAGATTACGCAGCTAGCCATTGCAAATACATGACGCTTTAAAGAAAAAGTTTTTTCACGTTGCTATAAGTCGCTTAGCCCCTAAGTATCATAAAAATAAAACATTTAAGTAATTTAATTGCTATGACTCAGTAATAAATTCACCCCTTCTATTCATTCTGTAAGGGCTGGTTAAATGACCAATTTTGAGCTTGTTTCTACGTTATATCACGATATTTTGTTGCGTGAGCCGGATGAGGCTGGCGCTAATTATTGGACTGCCGCCCTGGATAGCGGGACTGCCGATGTTGCAACCACTATTAACTCAATGGTGGCCAGCAATGAATTTCAGCTGCAAATCCAGACTATTATTACGCTCTATAGTGTTCACCTATTACGTACGGCCGATCCTTCAGGCCTCAAGTACTGGGTCAATGAGTACCGCAACGGCTTAGCATTAGAAGAGATTTCCAATAGTTTTCAAGCGTCTAATGAGTTCGAAGCCACCGTTTCTAACTTGAACGATACCACTTGGCTAACTCAACTCTACAACAGTGTTTTGAACCGTGAGCCTGACCCTGAAGGCTTAGTGTACTGGTCAGCGCTGCTGGCGGATGGGCTGCCTCGTGAGGAGCTTGTCACAGCATTTATGAACAGCAGCGAAAGCATTGAACAGCAATCAGCACGTGTATTAGCTCCTTTACTCGGCGATGGCTCCAGCGTAGATGATGTTGAGTCGCTACTGAGTCGTTATATTACGCAGCTCGAGAGCGAGCCAGAAGCCCCCGAAGTACCAACAGAGCCTGAAGAGCCAACAGAACCTGAAGAA